>CANQLN010000006.1 GCA_947624695.1 uncultured Bacilli bacterium | reverse complement strand
ATAACAAATTTAATGACACCAGAAGATGAAAGAGTTTTAATGGAAGGAATCATCGAAAGAAATGCTTACGAAGATGGAATGAAGAAAGGTATGAGAGTTGGAGCCAAAGATAATGCCAAAAATACAGCTATTTCAATGTTAAAAGATAAAGTACCTTTAGCTAAAATAGCCAAATATACTAATATGAGCATTAAAGAATTAAAGAAATTAGTAGTTAAATAAAATATGGCCTAAAAGTCTTATTTTATTTTTCATTTATTTATCACATTTATGTTATACTATTTTTATAGGTGGTTTTCATGAATATTTTAGTTGTTGATGATGAAGAACTTATTAGAAGTGTTATTAAAGAATATTTAACTCTTGATGGTTTTAAAGTTTATGAAGCTGAAGATGGTGAAAAAGCTATTGAGATAGTTAAAAATAATTCGATAGATTTAGTTATCATGGATATTATGATGCCGAAAATGGATGGCTATACGGCTTGCAAAGAGATAAAAAAAGAACATGATATTCCTTTCATTATGCTTTCAGCTAGAAGTGAAGAATATGATAAACTCATTGGCTTTGATCTAGGAATTGATGATTATGTGACTAAACCTTTTAGTCCAAAAGAATTAGTAGCAAGAGTCAAAGCCGTTATTAAACGGAACGCTAGAGAAAATACTTTAGTTCTAGCAGGTATTAAAGTTGATGATTTAGCCCATGAAGTTTATGTCGATGATAAATTAGTAACTTTAACTCCTAAAGAATATGATTTACTAAAATATTTAATGGAAAATAAAAATATTGCTTTATCAAGAGAAAATTTATTATCCAATATTTGGGGTTATGATTTTTATGGGGATGATCGAACAGTTGATACCCATATTAAAACTTTAAGAGCAAGATTAGGAAAATATCGGGATGTTATTAAAACCGTAAGAGGAATGGGTTATAAAATTGAAGATAAAAAATAAGTTAAAAGGTATTGAATTTAAAACACTTTTATTTATCCTTTTATTTAATGTGGGGATAATTCTTTTTATCTGGTTTTATATGTCAGTAGGTTATACTACATTATATAAAAAATTTCAAATCAGAAAGTTAAATGAAATGGTTAGTATTTATACGCAAAGCAATGAAGACACTTATGTTTTATCAGAAAAATTAGCTTATGATAATGAAGTATGCATTAGTGTACTAAACGAAGACAATGTAACATTCAATTATAATACAATGCAAAATGGTTGTATGTTAAAAGATAGAAGTAAAACATTAAATAAAATTATTAATAACTTTATTAGTTCAGAAGATATAAGCAACTACTACCAAATATTCAATCCCCTTACAAGAACAAATGGCATATTATATGCGATTAAAACTAATAATAAAAATGTATTTATCTATAGCAATTTAGAGAGTGCCTCTAATTTTGTTAGAGTTTTTAAAGGACAATTAATTTATTTTGTTTTCCTTATGATTGGTTGTTCTGTTTTAATATCTTTATTTATTGCTAAGAAGACCACTAAACCAATCAAAGAAATAACTAAAAAAGCGAAAAATATTGGTTTAGGAAAATATGATAATAAATTTCCGAAAAATGGTGTTCTAGAAATTGAAGAATTATCGCAAACTTTGGAGGAAGTACAAAAGGAATTAAAGAAAAGTGATGAAATTAAAAGAGATTTAATGGCTAATGTTTCTCATGATTTGAAAACTCCTTTAACAATGATTAAAGCTTATGCCGAAATGATTAAAGATATTTCTTATAAAGATCCAGAAAAAATGCAAGAACACTTAGATATTATTATGGAAGAGGTTGATCGTCTTACTAACTTAGTTAATGATATCTTAGAACTTTCCAAAGTTCAAAATAATGAATATCTTTATAATTATGAAAAATATGATTTGGTTAAAGAAATAAAAAAAATAATAAAAAGATATGAAGTTATGGAATATTTAGAAAATTATAATTTTATTTTAGAAATGCCGAAAAAAGTTTTAGTTAATGCTGATAAAGATAAAATTAATCAAGTTATCTATAATCTTTTAAATAACGCCATTAATTATACTGGTAAAGATAAAGTCGTAAAAATAAAAATAACTAAAGAAGAAAAAGATTATTTAGTGGAAATAATTGATACTGGTAAAGGTATTAAAAAAGAAGAACTTCCTTACATTTGGGATAAATATTATAAAAATGAAAAAAATCATCAAAGAAATATTGTTAGTACGGGTTTAGGTTTATCCATTGTTAAAGAAATTCTTAGTAAGCATAATTTTGAATATGGAGTAAATACTCAAATTAATAAAGGCTCAACATTCTATTTTAAGATACCTCTTTAAAATTTCTTTTGTTCCTCACTAAATTAACATAAACATTCAGTATGATAATAATGTAAGGAGGAATGATAAAAGTTATAATATCTTAAATCTACAAACTCACACTAAAAAAGGAACGATTACTGTTCCTTTTTACTTTTCAATAAATATTTTTCTGGTAATAAAGTTATAAATCATGACTATAAATGTCGCAATAATCTTGGCAATTAATTTATGAATATGCATTAGTTCAACTGATAGATAAAGAATTAAAGAATTTAATATTAAACCAACAACACTTAAAATAACAAAGATAATAAATTCTTTAGGTCCTTGCTTTTTCTTAACATCAAATACCCATTTAATACTTAAAATATAATTGAATATAACTGATAAGGTAAATGATATTACGGAAGCAATGATATAATAAACATTAAAAACCGAAATAAGGAGAGTATAAATGCCATAGTCGATTAAAAAGGCAAGGCCTCCCACGACACCAAATTTTAAAATTTGTTTTATTAAATTGTTATTTAGTAATTTTTTAATCATCATGTCTCCTTAAAGAATTCAAATATAATTCATACATTTGCTTATGTTTTTTGGCAATAACTTCTAGAATAATCCCCGTAATCCATAAAAGTAGGGCAATAACTAAGGATATAGAAGCCACGATTAAACTTGGAAATCTTAAAACTAAACCAGTTTTGAAGTATTCGGCAAATGGGGGAATACCTAAAATGAACGTAATTAATAAGAAAAATAAAGCAATAATATTAAAAAATAGCCCCGGTTTATACTCTTTAAATAAGGTTTCAATAGTTTTTAAAACTTTTAAGCCATCTGAATAAGTATTAAGTTTAGAGACACTTCCTTCTGGACGATCCCGATAAGTTACAGGAACTTCTTTTATTTTAAAATTTTTATCAACCGCATGAATAGTCATTTCGGTTTCAATTTCAAAGCCTTTTGATAAAACGGGGAAACCTTTAACAAATTCATAACTAAAAGCTCTATAACCAGTCATAATATCTTTAACATTAGTTTTAAAAATTAAATTAATTAGAAATTTAACTAAATTATTTCCGAAGTTGTGAAATAATCTTTTGTTTTCTTTTGCATATGTACTAGATAGCCGATCACCTACAACCATATCGGCTTTACCTTCTAAAACTAAATTACACATTTCTTTCGCATGAATAGCGGGATAGGTATCATCACCATCGATCATAAGATAACAATCAGCATCGATATCTCTAAACATACTGCGAATAACATTACCTTTACCTTGGCGATATTCATATCTTACAATCGCTCCTGCCTTTTTGGCAATTTTATCAGTGCCATCGGTGGAGTTATTATCGTAGACATAGATATCAGCTTCTGGTAAAGCCTCTTTAAAATCTTTAACAACTTTTTCAA
Organism: uncultured Bacilli bacterium; assembly: GCA_947624695.1. Classification (GTDB taxonomy): domain Bacteria; phylum Bacillota_I; class Bacilli_A; order RF39; family UBA660; genus SIG200. Next base: position 17,801 of record CANQLN010000006.1, on the reverse strand, counting down.
TAGTTTGACTTTCATTATAACATGGTATTAAGACCGCAATTTTTTTCATTTTTTACTTCCTTCTTTCTTTGATTCATTTATAACATTTAGGGTTAAACTAATTAAAAGGGGGATGGCAAATGTATAACCTAACGTATAGCGAAAATAAGTATTAACGGGGGAGGCTATACAAACTAAGATGAGAGATATAACGGGGGTGAAATAAATTAAATATTTATATCTTTTAGCTTTGATGAGAAAAGCAAACATCATCATACATAGCCAAGTACAAAAACCAATACTGACAAGGCTACCAATTCCCGGAATATAAGGAAAAGCACTAGCATAGGAACTAAGACCTTTTCTTAAACCTTTTAGTTTGTTGTAATGGTAATCAATTTCACCGGTTTCTTTTAATCTTTTATCATAATTAAAGTAGACATACCATTTTTTTTGGTCGGGATAAAAATAACCATAAGTATTATTAATTGTCGCTTCTAAATAAACATTAGGATGTTTAAAGAAATCTATAAACCAAACTTTAAAATAAGCTTTTAAATCCTCTTTAGTAGCATATTTATTAAAAGCATTTTTAACGGGGTCAGATATTTCTGGCTTATATCTTTCGGCTAGAGTATCATAAGTTAAAATCTTATCAATAATTTTTTTCTCATCTTCCATTACTTCATCAGGGTATTCTTTAACATATCTCGCTGTTTGTTGAAAAGGAATTGATAAAACTTCTCTAACACTTCCCGGAGTAACTTTTAGATAAGGAAGTAAGATATTCGTAAAACTATAATAACAAATAACCGGAATTAATAAAGTAAAGATAATCTTTTTAATATTTTTGTGATCAATAAGAAGTAAAAAAGGAAATGACATTAATATTAAATAGATACCATTATTTCTAAATAAGGTAATTAATAACATTAAAATTATTAAAATAACTATATTCTTTTTATTATAATAATCACTACCAGCATATTTAAGACATTCATATATTTTTATTATATAAAAGATAACTAATATGGCAAAGATAACATCTTTTAAAGTCGACATGGCATATAAAGGGTAAATTGGGACAAAGGCATAAATAATTAAACTAATAATCCGAATTAGATACGGCGTATTTAATTTTTTCATATAATAAATTGTATAAGAAAGCAAGGACAACAAGAGAATAATTTGCATAACAGAATACATAAATATTCCGACGTTCGCACTTCCTAAAGCGCGACCTAGATAAGTTAAGCCTCCTAGGATAACGGTATGTAAAACGGGATGATGATTAGTAATCGGAACATTTTCATCAATCATGACTACATACTCTCGGTATTGCGTATCTAAATTAAAGAATTGTTTAATTTGATTTGATGGATCAGGAGATAATATCCCCGGATAAAAAGCGATAATATAAGGAAGCCAACAAATAAGTAAAATAATAAAAGCGCTTCGAAAAGGGTGTTCATTAAAAAGATAATTTAAAATTTTATTTTGGGAAACTTTTTCTTCTAATTTTACTTTGATCAAAAAGTCATAAATTAAATTAATAATCGTTTTAAAAAAGATAAAATAGCCAATAAAAATAAGAATAGATAGAATAAATAAAGGAATACTTCCAAAGATTAAATCCCAACTACCAATAACACTATAACTGTAACCAAATATCATAAATAAAGAGAAAAGAATTGCTAAAATAATAAAAATAAAACTATTCTTTTTATTTTTATTATAATATCTTTTATATAAAAGATAAAAAAATATGACTAAAATTAAAAGCATTAAGGAACCAACTTTAAATGGACCATACATTGCTAAATTGCTCTCAATACTAGCACTAGTACTGGTAAAAGAAACATTTTTCACAAGTTTATCTAAGTTATAAATATTTAAAGTAAATGAAATAGTTGTTAAAATAGCGAAAATAAGGAAAAGAATATTTTGCTGAAATGTATTTTTCTTTGCCATAAAATAACTCCTTTACTTAAAATTATTATATCACTTATTTTATTAATTACCATATAAAAAGGACTTAATAGTCCTATTTTAAAACACTTATAATCGGAGGCAATATTTGTTTCTTCCTAGAAACCATTCCTTCAATGAAATCTCCTTCTCCAATTTTTTCATTATAGGCTTCTTTTAAAGTGTCTTTAGCCTTATCATTAAATAATATATAAGAGCCATTTTTAAAGATATCAGTAATTGCTAATATCATAACATCAAAATTTTTATTATTAGCTTCTTTATTTAAAAACCTAATATAACTATTTTTTTGCTTTAAGATAGCTTTGGCATTTAAAGTCGTTACTTGACTTACACCGATAAGAGTTTTATCAATAACAAAAGTTTTAAAGTCCATATAAATTATTTCTTTTAAATTTTTGGATTTTGTAACATCATTGGCTTTAAACATCTCAATCGCTAATTTTTCTGGATTAAGATTAGTTATCTTAACTAAATCACTAACTACTCGTTCATCTATTTTGGTGGTCGTTGGGCTTTTAAGCATTAAAGTGTCCGATATAATTCCTGCAAGAAGTAAAGAAGCAATATCTTCGGGTATTTTAACTTTATTTTCTTTAAATAATTCATGAACAATGGTACAAGTACTGCCAACGGTCATATTTCGAAAATTAATTGGTTCCATTGTTCCTAAAGTACCTAATTTATGATGGTCAACAATACCCACAATTTTCGCTTCTTCTAATCCCTCAACACTTTGACTCATTTCATTGTGATCTACTAAAAATACTTGTTTTGGATTACTATCTCTTAAATCAGATAATTTAATTAATCCTAAGCAATGCTTATGTTTATCGATAATAGGATAATAACTATGTCTAGTTTTATTAACTATTTCATTGAAATCTGAAATATAAGTATCTTCATTAACACAAACTAATTCTTTTGTATAGCGATAACTTTCAATATAATTAGCAAAACTAATTGTAAGAAGCGTATCATAAGAATTTTTATTAGTATAAATAATATTAACTTTATTTTTTTTGGCTAATTCTAAATGTTCCTCTTTTATTTTTTTCTCTGATGTAATAACAATTAATTTTATTTTTTTATTAATAGCATCTTCAATAATGGAATGTCTATCCCCAATTATTAATATCGTTCGATTGTTAAAAATATCACTATCGTAGACTGAAGAACTTCTAATACCGACATTAACTATTTCCCCCTCAATCTCTTCATCAAATCTTAATATTTCTTTACCATCAATAGTTTTAAGAATATGATCATAATTAGTATTAAGAAAATGATTGTCTCCTAAAATTTCTTTTTTGGCAATGTCTTTCATTGCAAAAGCCCCCATAAAAATGCCATTTTCATTAATTACGGGAATAGTACTCATATTGTTTTCTTGCATTAAAAAGAAAGCATTATATACCGATTCTTTAATATCAACCATAAAATTTTTGTGATAATTTATATCTCTAATTTGTAATTTAACATCATTTAAGATTTCGGGAATAGCAATTTTAAACTTTTTTAAAACATATTTGGTTTCATCATTTATTTCCGATAAAATTCTTGGTTCACTATGGTTTCCTAAAGCATTTTGTAAATAAGATAAACCAATGGCACTGCAAACACTATCAGTATCAGGATTTTTATGACCAAAAATATATATCTTGTCTTCCATTGCCAACCACCTTCTAAAGAATTATAGCATAGAAATTGCAATTTTTCATTATTTAAAGGTTAAATTCTATATTTTGACAAAAAAAACTTTTAAAATTTGCTATATTATTATCGGTGATATTGTGAAAGTAAAAGTAATTGATGAAGAATGTGAAAGAGACTTAGAAACAAGTGTTAATGATTTTTTAGCTAAAGATATTGATGTAATTGATATAAAGTATCAAGTAGCCATTGGCATAAGTGGTGAAGAGCAATTATATTGTTTTAGTGCCATGATTATTTATCATTAATTATTAATTAAGTTAAAAGAAGTTATAAAAAGATTGTCTTTTAAAGTAGAATATTCCATAACTAATTTATTTTTCTTTTTAACCATAATAAGACCAATAGTAGGATTATGATGAGATTGTTTTAACTTACGATCAATGAGGTTAGTATAAAATTCAACTTGACCAATATCTTGTGGTTTAAGTAAAGCATTTTTAACTTCTATGACTACAAAAGAATTAAGTAAATAATTAAAAAATAACATATCTATTTTATAAGTAGAATCATTATCAATAATTTTATATTCATGACCTATAAGAGCAAAACCCGTCCCTAATTCTAAAAATTTTTGCTCAAGCATCTCAATTAATAATTTATGAATGGCTTTTTCATTTAAGCCATTAATATCTTTATCAGTTTTAATAATAATAGGATCTTTTATCATATCAGCTAGAGTTAAATTGTATTTATCTTCTTCATTAATTATTAATTTAATATTTTCTTTATCAACATAAGATAATCTTTCAAAAGCCTTATTTTTAATTTCATTAATTAATTCTCGACTAGAAAGATTGTTTAAAATAACTTGATTAATATAATAATTTCTTTCACTCTCATTTTTTATCGGCAATAAAGCTTTAATATGTGTCCATGTCAATTTGGCACTCACTGCGTGCCAAATTGGAAATAATTGATAAAATTTTCGCATATTTCTTAAATTTCTATCGCTATAACCATTACCATATTCTATAGAAAATATTTCTGACCATTTGTTAATTAATTCATCGCCATATTTAGCCCTTTTTTCTCCACCTTGGGCTTCCATAAGTAATTTACCAATATTCCATTTGGCCATTAAATCTTCATAATTATTTTTATATTCTCTAACTTTTTTATTTACCTCACTGTTTTCAATGATACTTTTTATTTCATTAAAATAATCTTGTTCATACATAATAAATTCCTCCAATGAGGATGTATTATAGCAAACAGGATTCGTTTATTTTGTCAGTTTTTGTCGAAGATGTTAAAAAAGAAAAAATATTTCACTATTTATATTTTTTCTTTGATATTATTTAATAATTTAAATGATGTTATATATATTCCTTTGTCATTTATATATTTCATAACATATTTATCTTTTTCTTTAACTATTAGTATTCCTTCAGTCTTAGAATGATGTTCTTTTTTGATATTCTTATCTATATAATCCATATAAAATTTTACTTGACCTATTTGCGATGGTTTATATTCTTCATTTTTAACCTCTACAACGACATACGCATTTATTTCTACATTAAAGAATAATAAATCCGTATGATAAGTTTTATTATTTATTTTTAATGGATATTCATGACCTATTAAAGCAAATCCACTACCTAATTCCAAGAATCCATTTTCAATCATTTCAATAAGTAATTTATGAATAGCCTTCTCATTTAAGCTATTAATATCTTTATCTGTCTTAATAATAATGGGATCTTTAATCATATCAGATAAAGTTAAATTATATTTATTTTCATCATTAGTTATTAATTTAATATTTTCTTTATCAGCATAAGATAATCTTTCAAAAGCATTACTTTTAATTTCATTAATTAATTCTCGACTAGAAAGATTGTTTAAAATAATTTGATTAATGTAATAATTCCTTTCGCTTTCATTTTTGATAGGTAATAATTGCAATATGTGTGTCCATGTTAATTGGGCAATCAGTGATTGCCCAATTGGAAAAGTAGTATAAAATTGTCTCATATACTTCATATTTCTTATACTATAACCATTACCATACTCTTTAGAAAATATTTCTGACCATTTTTTAATTAAATAATCGCCATATTTGGCTCTTTTTTCTCCACCTTGGGCTTTTACAAGTAATTTGCCAATATTCCATTTGGCCATTAAATCATCATAATTATTTTTATATTCTCTAACTTTTTTGTTTACTTCAACATTTTCAATAATATTTCTTATTTCATTAAAATAATCTTGTTCATGCATAATAATTCCTCCAATGAGGATGTATTATATCAAACAAAATATGTTTATTTTGTCAGTTTTTGTCGAAGAAGAAAAAAATTCGCAAAATTTGCGAATTTAATCATCATTAGAATTATCTTTAAAATATCTATAACCATAAATTATGGTAAGAGCTATACTAATTAGTAAAAATACTAAGCTAAAAGTCATTTCTAATTTTAAAATAAGAATTATGAGAAATAATAAAGAGAACAATATACTTTGAATAAAATATAATTTGTTATTATTTTTTTGAGGTTTTTGTTTTACCTTTTGAACTGTTTCTTTTTGATTTTTTTCCATTTTGTTTACTCCTTAAAATAGCTCCGTATAAGCCATAGATAGAATAGATTAAGATTACTAATAAGACAAATGCTAAAGGGAATTTTAAATATAAAGACCATTTAATATATATAATGAATGTAGATACTAAAGATATAATTAAAGCATTAAGTAAACTACAAATTATTTTTGACTTTTTTCGGTCCTTTTCATTTTCCTTTAATTTAAACCTGGCAATTAAGTAATCATATTCATTAATCATGAGTATTTTAAATTTTTTAAGTAAGAAGTAATCTAATAGAAATATAATTATATAAATAACTAAAAATACTGTTATCATAGATTACCTCTTAACTATTTTTATTTCCTGGTTTTTTAGCATTTTTTCTTTGAAGTTCGTTATATTGTCTATTGATATTAGCTTCGGTAACATCAGTAGCTTTCTTTAAAGTTTTGACAAAACTTGCAGCTGTTTCCATTGTTGCTTTAGTTTCTTTAACACCTTCAAATATACCTTCGACTCCATCATGGAATGCTTTTACAACGGCAGATGTACTTAAATCTTCTAATTGTTTATTTAGCATACTAATATTTTCACTTAAGATACGAGCTTCTTGTTCAGCGCCTTTATGTGATTGAGAAGATGTAACGAAAGCATCAACTAAATCTTTTCTAGCTTTCTTAAATGCCCCGTCTGCATCAGCAAGTTCTAATGCAGATGCTCCTTTTTTCTTTAATTCTTCAATTCTGGCTTCCATAACATCCAAACGATATCTATTTTCAAAATCTCTAAAGTCTTGGCCAATTTTTGCAGCTTCAGTGTCTAGTTTTTCTCTTATTTGTCTAGCATTGTCTCTATCTTGTTGTGATAAAGTAGCATCATTTTCTCTTTTTATAGCTTCTTGCCATTTAGCATAATTATTTTCTATTTCCTCGGTTATTTCTAGTTTTTGACCATTAACATCTCTAACAGCATATCCATCTTTATCTACAAGCATTGTTCCAACTCCACCCCTAAATTCATATTTATGCTTGTCAATGTAGTCTTCACTCATTGCTTTAATTGCTTTAAGTGTCTTAGTTAATTCTTCAACGGCTTCCCTTTGCTCTTTTAATGCTTGATAATCTGGTTCAAAACCGATGTAACCTAAGAACAAATCGAAAGCATCTTTACCAAGAGCTTTAGCTACCTCCGGAATTGTTTCACCATGATCAGCAAGATATTTACTAATATCCTTGCTGTGTTTTTCAGACTTAGATACTGAGGCATTTACTCCGCTCATCATATCTTTCCAGTTTTTAGCTTTATAACCACTTACAGCTGAACCAATTTGACTTGAGATTACACCTGGAATTGATTTGGCTGCTCCCGTAACAAAGCTTCCTGCTATTCTTAAATTAGGATGTTTAATGGTATTTCCTTCAGCATCTGTAGTTTTTCTATGCCATTTACCAGTTTCGGCATCTTGTTCAAAGTTATTTTTAACTTCGCCACCAATACCTCTAGCAAATCTTTTGGCACCTCCAAATACAAATCCTGCTCCGGCAAAGAAACCACCTTCGGCTAATTTTTCTCTTAAATTTAATTTAATACTTCCAGAGTCTAGACCAGTTAAGTCTTTAATAATTTTTGGTATTTGTTTTGCAAAGATAACAATACCTAAAATGGTTATTGTTGATAAAATTGGATGAGATATTCGGGAAAGTTCGTCGAAATTAATTCTTCCAACTAGTAAGACTATTGAACATATAATGGCTACCCTTATAAATACCTCGAGCCAAATGCTAATAACTTTTTTAAACCAAGTTTTCATTAAATCTTTTTTACTAGGAATAACACTTATCATAAAGCATATTGGCGCTAGCATTTGATAGAAAACTAATTTAGCTTGTCTTACAACAACATCAATACAGAAACCAATAATTAGTACTACTAATATACCAATAACAACAGTTGAAATAATAGGAGTATAATGGAAATTTCCTTGAACTATTTCATCAGCAAATAATGAAATTTGGGAGAAGTTTCCATACATTGTAATAGCATCTAAAGCATTTGTCCAAGTATATTCTGTAGCATCAAGTTTAGCAATTATATTTCCGCCAGTAATAGTTGTTGCTGCTCCAAGTCCACATACTAACACAGAAGCACCTAATCCTGCTGGTCCAGCAAAAATAGTTAAAATCGTTCCAGCAATGGCACATCCCGCAAATCCAGTCCAAAATTTAGCTTTTCCATCCCACCATTCGGAAACATCAGTTGTCCATTCTTTTTTTTGATCGGCAGGACAAGCACTATCTTCGGTTCCTTCTGCACAATTCCATTCTTCATAATATTTTCCATCGTGGACTTCGGCCATTGCCCCGTCATAAGTATCAGCATCTCTTTTTAATGGATACATTAAGCCACTTATAATTGTTGATACCATTTGATTAGATCTTAAATTTAAAATTTCGGAAGTCAAATCGACATCCGTTTCCTCAATAGGAACCGGATCTCCTTCATTTTCGCCTTCTTCAGTAACATACTGAATGTTTACCTGTTCGGCTTCTAAAATAAAGTTAGGAACAACATTATATTCTAGTAAAGCATTTTGAACATCAATTAAAAAATAAAATATTGTTGGTAAAAATATGGTTGCCAACATCGCAATAATAAATCTAATTCCCATTTCCCTAAGTTGTTTATTACTTTGACTGGCATCAGAATCAACCATCGCTTTAAGGAGCATATAAGATATTAAGAATAAGGCTACAACACCCATGATAATATACATATTTTCATAAATATTTTCGAAAGCGTCAACTCGAAATAATTGGTTTTGAGCAAGTCTTATAAAAGTTCTATAAAATAAATTGAAAGCCCAGTAACCGATTGAATCAATCCAAAGAAGAAATGAGACAATAGGTCTTTCAAGAAAATCTCCCACATTAAGTATGCTCATAAAGTCTAATAACATCTTATTACCTCCTAAAATTTATATTAATATATAATTTAAGGATAAACCTCATGAAAAGTATACCATAATTTTAAAGAAAAAAATACTAGTTTTTCTAAAATATAGCTAATAAAAATAATAAAGTATTTTATTTTATTAAAATGATATGTTATAATCTTTGATAGAAGGAATAAATATGAATAGTAAAAAATTAAACTTTAAAAATTATTTGTTTTATCTATTTTTGGTAAGCCTATTATTTATTGGTCATACCAAAAGTTTAGCTGCTTCTAATTATGAGGTTACAATTCCTGACGATGGCTATCATTATATGGGCGTTGCTACTAATAACTGTGAAGGTGGGAGTTCTGTTCGAAGAGAAGTTTATGATACTAAACATGATAAAAATTATTATGGTTGTCTTTATGATTCAGCAGTAACAAATCCTAAAGTAACTTGTAGCAAAGGTTATGAAGCAGTAAGATTAGATGTAACTAATAAATTATATTCAACAAAAAGTATCGTTTATTTATGCAAAAATAAATATGAATATCAAGCTAAATTTGTTAACAGTGATTCATATACTAATGTTACCACTAATGCTTGTAGTGGTTCTAGAGGTTATGTTGGGAGAAAATTAGTGGCTTTTTTAGATTATTCAAAAGCCCGATATGCTTGTGTTTATACTAGTAATGCTGCTGACTTTAGTCCTAGTGTAACTTGTGGTGAAGGCTATTCTGTTGTTAGATTAGATGGTCGAAAAGCTGGAACAACTGCCTATGATTATATAGTATTAGCTTGTAAAAAAAATAGTTCTTCTGATGGTGATGGTACAGGAGGTGGCACTACTGGAGGTGGTGATACAGGAGCTCAAGGCGGCGGAACTGGAAGCGATAAAGAACAAGGTGGTGGCACGATTGTTCCAAATGTTGATCCTGATTGGCATTACACGCCATCAACTCCAAGTCAAAATTATGATAGTGCTTGTTCAATCGAAGGAACAAGGAAGGCTGTTATTTTAATTGGTAAAGCCATTGTTTTAGCTACTTATATTGTTCCCCTTATAATTATTATTTTAGGAATGATTGACTTTGGCAAAGCAGTAACTTCTAATGATGAGAAAGCCTCTTCCAAAGCAACGGGAGCTTTTATTAGAAGAATAGTTGCAGGTATTGTGGTATTTTTAATTCCTACTTTATTAAAAGCATTAATCAACGTGATAAATGTTAACTCTTTAATTTATGATAAAGATAATTATAATGAATGTATGAATTGTTTAATGCATCCATTTAATAATTGCTCTTCAGGAAATAATAATACAAATAGTAATGAAAAATAAAGAAAATTAACATAAAGAAAATTAAATAGCCATCAAGCTATTTTTTCTATGGACTATATAAAGAGTTTTTGATAAAATGAAATTGTAATTTTAAATGAGGAGAGAAGTATGAAAAATTTTAAATATATAGTAATACTATTAAGTTTATTCTTTTTTAATATAAAAACGTTTATGGCTTATACATGTACATATACATCAAGTCAAGTTGTTACGGATTCTACTAAACCAAGTGGTGAAAGAACTGATGGATGTGGTCAATTTTCTTTGAATGTAAGTAACAAAGGGGTTATTGATACTTCATCTTTAAAATTTAGTAATTCTTCAATGGGTGTTTATGTTTTTTCTATTCATCAAAGTTGGAACGATTTTGTTAATAGTTCTTATGATGGAAGTTATTGCCCTGAAGCTTATTCAGGATTAAATGCTAATGGAACTTGTAATATTTATTTAGGAATTGGGACCCTTGGATTTAGTTATCCTACAGATGGCTATAATTATACTTTTGATTATGGTAAAAATTCTAATTATGCTTCAGAAGATGAGGAAGAGGAAGAACCAGCTCCAAGTGCGGGCGATGAAATTTATATAATTTCGGGAGCATTAGGTCATAATTATTATAATGCTACCGAATGTACAGAAGGATATACTTTAAAGAATATATATGTAGATTCTTTAGATAAAGTTGTTAAAGGTTGTGTAGCTTCTAAGCAAACTGGAGATTTTAGGATGACTGGATGTACGACTGGATCAGCAGCTAGTTGGTCAGGAATTAAAATGGAAAATGGAGAAAGAACCGATGGGACTTTTCATATTGTAGCCTGTGAAAATACTAATATGAATCAAAATGCTGGCATTGCGTATTCCTGTGTTTATAGTGATACTGTTTGTGGTGAGATAACGGCTTATAGAGATTTAGATGGCAATGTAACTTTTGAAAGTGGGAGTAAGATAAAGATAACTCAAAATATTTCTAAAAGTTTATTTGGAAATAATAAAAGCTGCCCAACTTTATATTTAAAAAATAGTAATAATACTTGTGACATTATAGATAAAGATGCTTCTGGTTATACTCTTGCCAGAGGTTCAAATTTAAATGAACATTTAGGTATTGTGGAGCCTATCCAAAACGTACATTTTCCAGATGTTAATGATTGTCGGAGTTTACTGGGAGATCCCGCCATACCTGGAAGTCCCGCTTACTATTTAGTTTTTGCTTTTAAAGTAGTAAGATATGTAGCCATAATTCTTTTAATTGCGTTATCAGTAATGGAATTTGTAACCGCAACAGCTTCTAGTGATCAAGAAGCAATAACGAAAGCTACTAAGAAGACTATTCGAAGATTTGTCTTGTGTGTTGTTATTTTTGCTTTACCAACGCTTCTTAACTTTAGTTTAAATTTCCTTTATGACCGGAAAATGGAAGTTTGTGGAATTACACAACAAACAACTCAAAATAATAATAATAATTAAAAAATAGATTTTACTAATCTGCTATGTTATAATATATAATATGGAGTGAAGTCATATGAATAAGAAAGGTATTTCCTATTTTGGATTATTTTTGGTAATGTTTTTAATAGGGACTATTTTTACTTATGCCCAAACTTGTGAATATACTGTTAAAATTCCTGATGAAGAAGCTTATTTTTATTATCAATATGACTATAATGGAACAAATTCTACTTTTGTATCAAGAATAAAAAAGAAAAATGCCGGAAATAAACCTACTGATTCTTGGTATGAAGTTAATGATCAATTTTATAATTTTAGTCAAATATTACAATCTGTACCGATGTTTAGTAAAGATGGAGATTATGCCAATTTTACTTATAATATTAAAGTAGATTATTTTAACTCTGCTAAAAATGAGGTTAGTGACGCTATTGCTAATGCATATAGTGATGGTAATTGTCCAAACTATACGATTTCTTATGGAGATGGTAGTTCATATGCTTTTACCATATCTTTTCTTTACAGCAAAAGTGGAACCCAAACTAATCCTAGTGGTAATGATAACTCTGGTGGAGCTTCTACTTCTCCTAAAGTAAATAGCAAATGTGAAAATACAGCTTATAATGGCGATAATTCTGAAGATGGTAAATTATATAAGCAAATTGGAGATAATAAAGTATATTTAAAATTTCAAATGTATACTGATGGTAGGAAAACTTTGCAAGCCTCAATAAGAATTAATGGTAATTCAGGAGATGATTTTAAATTTACTTCTGCAGAAGTGGAAGTTAGAGAGGGAAGCGATACTAATTTAACTATTAATATTCCGATTAAAAATACAACATTATATTTTACTTTACCGGCTTCAATGATTAGTCATTTTTATTCTCATAATGTCCATGATAAAGATGAAAATACTTTTAAATGCTATCCTAATCGAATTTATATAACTGATGATAATAATGCTGGTGGTACTTATTTTTGGATTTCTACAACTAATACTAGTGAATTTATTCATGATGCCGGAGAAGGAAATATAACTGATGTTGGAACAGTTCCTTTTCCAGATATTGATGATTGTCAGAGTTTATTAGGAGATCCTGCTATACCTGGAAGTCCCGCTTATTATTTAGTTTTTGCTTTTAAAGTAGTAAGATATGTAGCCATAATTCTTTTAATTGCGTTATCAGTAATGGAATTTGTAACCGCAACAGCTTCTAGTGATCAAGAAGCAATAACGAAAGCTACTAAGAAGACTATTCGAAGATTTGTCTTGTGTGTTGTTATTTTTGCTTTACCAACGCTTCTTAACTTTAGTTTAAATTTCCTTTATGACCGGAAAATGGAAGTTTGTGGAATTACACAACAAACAACTCAAAATAATAATTAGATGAAATGAATAATTTGCAGAATTTAAGATAATTGAATACTCATCCATTTGACGTTATTAAAAATATAGAGTATTATTAATATAAGTAAAAATATTTAGAATTAGGAGGAATAAAAAGGTGAACAGAAATTATTTAATTCCCGCCAACACTAAAAAGTCATTATTGATTGTTGGTTGGTTTACGAAACTTGATTTATGGATTTTTAGCATTGGAGTGGCTTGGTCCTTTTTGATGCTTTTAATAATTAAAAACATGAATTTAGTCGTTTTAATTTTGGTATTGTTACCAGGATTAATTGCGACATTCTTGGTTTTACCAGTTCCTCATTATCATAATGTTTTGCAGCTTTTAACAAATATTTTTAATTTTTATACCAATCGAAGACAATATTATTGGAAAGGATGGAGTATTCATGAAGGAATCAGTAGTAACGACAAATAATTCGAAATTTACTAATGCGTGGTTGCCAGTTAAACAAATAATGAATGGAATGATTCAATTAGAAAGTGGCTATTATGTAACAGGTGTTAAAGTGCATCCCCGCAATATTTTTATTATGGATAGTCAAACGCAAGATAATGTAGTATATAATTTGCGTAATTTTTATAACACTATCGATTTTGAATTTTGGCTTATTATTGCGGATCGTCCGGTTGATATTAACCTTTATTTAGCCGAGCTTCAAAGGCTTTATAACAATACTCCAAATAATGAAATTCGAAAATTAATTTTACAAGATATTAATAAAGCTAATCAATTTATGAGTGCGGAATATAATGTTGTTGATACCGAGTATTATTTAATTTTCCAAGAGAAAAAATTAGAAGTTTTACAAAAGAAACTTCATAATATGATAAGTGGTCTTGCAAGTGCTGGCCTTCAATCTAGCCAAACTAGTAATAATGATTTAAGAGTGATATTAGACAATCTTCTTAATGGTGGCGAAACTATTCATTTTGGGACGGTGATGAGCTAATGAGTACGAAGAGTGAAATTGCTCCAAAAGGAATGGAGTTTAAACCAACAGAATTTAGAATCGGAGGAAAATATTCCACTATAATTACGATTGTTAGTTTTCCTAAGAATATTTATGTTGGTTATTTATCAGATATTACCAATATTTCGGGAGTAAAACTAGTTATTAAACATATTCCTATTCAATTTGCTGTTTTACAAAAAATGATTAATAAAGAAGTTGCTGATTTAAAAACGCGTTATCAATCTGAAAGAGATAATACGATGCAAGAAAAGATTCGTCAAGATTATGAATCTTTGGAACAATTTGTTAGTATGCTTGCGGCAACTGATGCCCGAATTTTCGACTTTCAAATGCATTTAATGCTTACTGCTAATAGTAAAGAAGAACTAGATATGAAAAAAATGGAAGTTAAGAGTTACTTAAATGCTATGGGCATGGGTGGCGTCGCTTTAATGTTTGAACAAGAAAAAGTATTAAAGAGTATTGTGCCAATCTTCCCTAAACAAGATATCGAAGAAAGAGTAGGTACACCTATTCCATCAATTACGATTGCGGCCATGTATCCTTATGTTTTTGATAGTATTAAAGATCCTGGCTTAGCTTGCTTATTTGGTGTTGACTTTTCGGGTGGGGTTGTTTTATTCAATCAATTCTTATATCAAATCAGAAATGAAAGTAACCGGAATAATGCTAATATGATTTTACTTGGTACTTCTGGTACTGGTAAGTCAACCGCGGCTAAACTTCTTTTAAGAACCCATATTAGAAATGGTTGCAAAATTGTGGCTATTGACCCTGAAGGCGAATTAGAAGAAATGACCAAATCTATTGGCGGTGACTTCTTAGACTTAGGTAAAGGCGGCGACTTTGGAATGATTAATCCATTAGAAATCGTTGTCGATGTTGATGAAGAAGAAATTTCTCAAGGTTTAGGCTATACAGTTTTAACTAGAACACTTCAACAAGTAAGGGCTTTCATGAAATATTATAGTCCTTCGATTGAAGAAGATGTTTTAACGTTATTTAGTGAAGTTTTACAAGATACTTATAAAAGATATCGGATCGATTATGATACCGATTATACGAAATTAACTAGTGATATGTATCCAACCTTTGATGATGTTTATGCCACTATTCAAGGACGTCTTTTATCAATGGTTGATGCTACGCATGAAAGAGATGTCATGGAAAGACTAGAATTAAAGATAAGACCTTTAGTAAAAGAATTAAGATATTATTTTACGGGTCATACTTCTTTAAAAATTAATAGTGATATGATTGTCTTTAATATTCGAGAATTAATGAATAGTGATGAAAATATTAAAAATGCGTTATTCTTTAATATCTTAAAATACGCTTGGGGCTTATGCTTAGATAAAGATGTTAATACAATAATGATGGTTGATGAAGCCCATGTATTATTAGAGTCTCATAATGAATTAGGAGCCGAATTCTTAGCTCAAATTCAAAGAAGAAGTCGAAAATACAATACAGGTACTTTAATTATTACGCAACAACCAACAGACTTTGCAGCGCCATCCATAATTCAACATGGTAAAGCTATCTTTGATAATGCTTCTTACTACTTAATTATGGGCTTAAGAAAACAAGCTGTTGAAGATTTGGCTCAATTAATTGACTTAAATGAAAGTGAAAAAGAGGGTATTAAATTCTATCCGCAAGGGCAAGGCTTATTCATATGTGGTAATAGAAGAATGAGAATTAATGTAGTTGTAACCCAAGAGGAATTAGATTCCTTTGGGGTAACCAGAATAGGTTAAAAAATTCCAGATTGTCATAATCTGGAACTTTTTTTAAGTTTTATTTTTGTTTTTTAGTAATGCTTAAATATCTACCATAACCTTTGATTTTGAAAGTATCTCCATGCTCCCAATCACTTTGGCCAATAAGAGAACTAGATACTAAAAGGCGATATTGATCATCAACTTTCGTTATGTCATCTAATTCGGCACAAATATCGGCAATCTTAGTGGCTATTTCGGTATATTGTTCATAGGTTAAATTAGGATTTTCTAAATATTTTTCATAACGGTTTAAAATTTCCCGATACGTACTTGCTAAATAAATTCTTAATTCTAAAGCATTATTAATTAATCTTTTTTGAATAGCTACTTCTTTATTAGAACTCATTATTGGCTTATGAGTAAATTTGGGAAGACCTATTCTATTTTTCCCATCCATTTTGGAAATTACAGATTCCCCAATAAAATATTCATCATTTAACATAAAAACCCCTCACAATTTGAGGTATATAATAGCATTTTTCTTTAAATTAGTCAAATTTTAGTGCCCGATAATGAATGAAGTTATATATAAAACAGTCGAAATGATGGCTCCACCAATAAGAATAAGGGTCGTAAATCCCGCTTTACCATAGTCAATAAGGTTTAAATCTTCTTCCATAGGCATAAAATTAGCTACAGTTTCATTAGTTCTTACTAATCGTGGCTGTTTATTTTTCCCACTTAAAATTTCATTATCATGATTATTAATCATGGTTTGAATTATTTTACTGGCGGGATTATTCATAAAGGCTGCCTCATAAGAATTTAAAACAGGTATTCCTAAAGAAGAAACATGCATTTCTTCCTCTTCTTTATTATGACTTTTAACAAAGTCATTTAAAGTTAAGTACATATTCATAAAACTTATAATGAAATCTTGTTCTTGTTCCGTTAAGGAATTTTTATATAATAGTTCTAAAATATAAATTACTTGAAAAATTTCTTTAGGACTTAAGTAGAATAAATTAGGATTAAGGAAAGATAGATTAACATGGGTTAGAGGCATTTTAAAAAAACTTCCATATTCCAAAATTAAAGAATTATTTTCAATTCTAAAAAATTGTAGATTAGGAAAAATATTTTGCAATTTTTTTAAATACTCTTCGTTATTCATACATCCACCTATTATAAATATTTTACCGCGAGAAAAATGAAAATACAATTGTTTTTGCGCTTGTTTTATTGTATTATATGTAGTGGGATTAATATGGAAAGAAAATTAGATAAAGATTTTATAACTTGGCTTTCTCATAAAAAAGGGGAAAACGCTAAAATGCTTGAGTTTCGGCTTAAGTCTTTTTCGATGTTTGAAAAATTAGATAATCCTACTTTTGGCCCGAAAATTAATTTGGATTTTGCTAATATTAATTACTATAAAAGTGAAGCAGATAAAGTGACAGATAACTGGGAAGAAGTTCAAGGGGAAATTAAAGATACCTTTAAATCTCTAGGAGTAATTGAGGCCGAAGAAAAATATTTAGATGGCGTATCTAATCAATATGAAAGTGAAGTAATTTATCATCATAATAAAACAGATAAAGAAATAATTTTTATGAGTACCGATGATGCTTTAAAAAAATATCCTGATCTTTTTTATAAATATTTTAATCATTTAGTAAATTATGCCGAAAATAAATATACGGCTTTAAATGGGGCTTTATGGAGTGGTGGTTCATTTATTTATATTCC
>CANQLN010000005.1 GCA_947624695.1 uncultured Bacilli bacterium | reverse complement strand
CTGCTTTAGCAGATTTATCCGTTGTTATTGATAAAGGCGAATTTGTCTTCGTCATTGGCCATACTGCCTCTGGGAAATCAACATTTATTAAAATGCTTTACCGCGAAGAAAAACCTACTAAAGGTAGTGTTATTGTTGGTGGTGTTAATGTTGCTAAATTAAGAAATCGGAAAGTATATAAATTAAGAAGAAAGATTGGCGTTGTTTTCCAAGACTTTAAATTACTTCCTAAGTTAACCGTTTATGAAAACGTGGCTTTTGCGTTGGAATGTTTAGGAGTATCTGCGAGTGAAATTAAACCCAAAGTTTTAAAAGCGATTGAAATAGTTGGTTTAAAGGAAAAGACGAGAAGCTTTCCTCATCAATTATCTGGGGGAGAACAACAAAGAGTTTGTATAGCAAGAGCTATCGTTAATGAACCAAAACTTTTAATTTGTGATGAACCAACTGGTAACTTAGACCCTGATACTAGTAAAGAAATAATGAAAGTTATTGAAAATATTAATAAAGATTTAAAAACAACCGTTATTATGGCTACTCATGATAAGGAAATCGTTAATAGAATGAAGAAAAGAGTTCTTTTGATTGAGCATGGTGTTTTAACTGGTGATTATTTGAAAGGAAGTTATAAGTCTCATGAAGCCCATTAGAATTATTGGTAGAAGCATAAGAGATGCTTTTAAGAGTGTATTTCGAAACTTTAGCTTAAGTATGGCTTCCATTCTTTGTGCGACCATAACTCTTTTAGTAGTGGCTATTTCTTTAGTTATTGCGGGGAATGTGGAAAATGCCACGAAAAATTTAAAAGATGAATTAACTATTGTTGTTTACTTAGAGAAAACGGCGACACCAGATGATGCCAGTCTTATTGAAAGTAAAATTAAAGAAATAAAGAATGTTAATGAAGTAAAATATAAAAGCAAAGAAGAATGGAAATTAGAAATGAGTGAGTATAATTCTTCTTTTGGTAATGTTTTTGAAAATTATGAGGAAAACCCTTTAATGGATTCATTCACTGTAACCGTTAAAGATGTTAATAGCTTAGAAGATATCGCGAATGAAATCAGTAAGCTGGAAAGAGTAGAAAGTGCTAATTATGGTGAAGATACAGTTAATACCATTATTTCTGTTTTTGATGTAGTGGAAAAAGTAACGGTTATTGTTGTCATTGCTCTAATTTTTGTAACGGCTTTCTTAATTACTAATACAATTAAGCTTACAATTTATTCGAGACGAAATGAAATTGAAATTATGCGTTTAGTTGGAAGTAGTAACATTGCCATTAAACTACCATTTGTCTTTGAAGGATTTATAATTGGTCTTTTAGGATCTTTAATTCCAGTTATTGTTACTATTTATGGTTATATAATTGCTTATGAAAGACTTGGTGGCCATATTATTACCGAATTAATTAAGTTAATTCCACCGTATAATTTTGTCTTTATCGTAGCGTTAATTATTGCAGGATTAGGAGCTTTAATTGGTATGTTAGGAAGCTTACTAGCGGTTAGAAAGTATTTGAAAGTATGATGAAAAAGAATATAGGATTTAAAATTATTTTAATTATTCTTTGTTTGGCATTATATAGTCCTTTATCTGTCAAAGCTAAAAGTGCGGAAACTTTAGGAGAATTAAAAAATGAATTAAAAGATTTACAAAATAAAAAAGCCGCCCAAGATAATAAAAAGAAACAAACAGAAAGTGAAATTGCGGCGAATAAAAAGAAGGTTATTCAAACCTCTAATGAACTTGAGGAAACGAAAGCGAAAATTGAAACCGTCAAAAAAGAAATTGAAGAAACAAATTTAAAAATTGCGGATTTAAAAGATGACTCTGAGTCTATTTTAAGATTATATCAACAACTAGAGAGTGAAAATGTTTATATGGCTTATATTACGGGAGCATCCTCAATGACTGATTTAATTATGCGGATGGATGCGATTAAAGAATTAACAGATTATAATGAAGCCAAGATAAACGAAATGGAACAATTAAGTACTGATAATAAAAAATTAAATAAACAATTAGATAAATATGAAGTAACTTTAAATGAGCGGATTGAAGATTATAATGCCGCGATTGATGCCTTAGGTGATGAGTTAGAAGGCATTGAAGAAGGGGTTGTTGACTTAGCAACTCAAATTAGTCAAAAGAAAGAAACTATTAAAATTTATGAAAATATGGGTTGTAAAGATGATGAACTTTTAGCAGTTTGTAGTTCTTTAAAAGATAGTAGCGGTTGGTTAAAACCGGTTGCTAAAGGAAGAATTACTTCTTTATATGGTAATAGAAAAGCTCCAACAGCGGGTGCTAGTTCTAACCATAAAGGAATTGATATAGGGGTTACTGAAGGAACCCCGGCTTATGCGACAGCGAATGGTACTGTCGGAGCCATTGTCAGGAAATCATCTTGTGGTGGTAATATGGTTTATGTTTGGGTTAGAGTTAATGGTGAACCTTATACCTTTGTTTTCATGCATTTACTTGAAATAAAAGTAAGTGTTGGGGATGCTGTTAATGTTAATACGGTTATTGGCCTTTCTGGTGGGGGATCAACCGCCAAGAAAAATGGTGGTTATGACCGTTGTACGACTGGTGCCCACTTACATTATGGCCTTGCTAAAGGTGGTTTCTACGATAGCTCAAACTTTAATGCTCATACCATTAATCCTCCAGGATATCCTGGTTTATATCAATGGTTCTATAGTAGATAATTTAAACTAGCTAAATTACAGCTAGTTTTTAAGTGCTAAAATAGGGGAAATGATAGTTAATACCCCTTTTTTGTGCTAAAATAAATAAAGGGGAAAAAATAATTATAAAATTAATATTATTTAAAAGAAGAGTGATAGTTAAAATGAAAAAAGTTGTTATATTTGGGGGTGGCAGTGGCCTTTCCCAACTTCTTAAAGGATTAAAATTATTTCCATTAGATGTTACAGCAGTTGTATCTGTCTCTGATAATGGCCGAAGTACAGGCCGTTTAAGAAAGGATTATAATATCCCGGCTGTTGGAGATATTTCTAAAGTTTTGCTTTCAATGGCTAATTGTGATACTGATTTAGTTCAGTTGATGAATTATCGGTTTGAGAAATCTAAAAGTTTAGGTAATCATTCTATTAAAAATTTACTTTTAACAGCCCTTTTAGATTTAAAAGGCAATTTTGATGCTTCACTACCAGTTTTAGAAAAAATTCTTCATGTTCAAGGTAATGTTTTACCTATTTCCGAAGATAATGTTGATTTAGTAGGCATTACCACTGATAATAAACGTTTAGTCGGAGAAGAACAAATTACTAAAAGTAAGAAAAAGATTAAAAGAATTGAATATTCTCACGACTTAGAAGTTAATCCTAAAGTCCTAGCGGCGGTTAAAAAAGCTGATTTAATAATTTTTGCTTCCGGTAGTTTATTTACAAGTATCATTCCGCATTTATTAACTAAAAAATTAAATTTAGCTATCAATAAAAGTAAAGCCCAAACAATGTATATCTGTAATTTATTTACACAACCAGGGGAAACTGATGGCTTTAAAGTTAGTGACCATATTAAAATGCTTGAGGCTTACTTGGGCAAAAATACCATTGATATTGTTGTAGCCAATAATGCGAAAATGAATTCCGCTTTAGTTAAAAAATACGCTACAGAAGAACAAAAAGATCAAGTTTTATTAGATGAAGATCGGTTAAAAAAGATGAATGTTCAAATTATAACCGATAAATTATATAAAATAGAAAACAATGTTTATCGTCATGACTCTTTAAAAACCGCTTATTTAATTTTTTCTTATTTGATGGCAGGAGTAAAAAATGACTTTCACGACTAGATTAAAAGAAGAAATTAGTAAAGGCACTAATAACGAAATAGAATCTCGCTGTATCATCGAGGCCTTTTTAAGATACAATGCGGAAATTAATGACGTTATAACAATTACTTTAGAAAATGCTTCTGTTACGCGTTTTATTTATAAAATAATTAAAGAAATATTTGGGGTTACTCCTAAAGTTATTGTTCGAATTCAAAAAAGATTTCGGGTTAAACAAATATATATTTTAGAAATAAATGATAAATTAGATTATATTAAAGAAGTAATTGATTTAAATAATTTACCGATTTTAGATAGCGAAGAAGAAAAGATTGCTTTTTTAAAAGGAGCTTTTTTAGGAATTGGGAATGTTTCTAATCCTAAAACTAGCGGTTATCATTTAGAATATATTTTGGTATCGGAAGAAGATGCCAAGTATATTGCTTCTTTATTAAATGAATTTCGGCTAAATGCTAAAGTTATTAAAAGAGGCAATAAATATATAAGTTATATTAAGATGAGTGAATGTATAAGTGATTTAATTAAGATGTTTAGAGCCATTAATTCTTTATTTGAATTTGAAGATACCAGAATTTATAGAGACCATAAAAATATGGTTAATCGTCTTAATAATGTGGAACTAGCCAACCAAGAAAAAGCTCTTAAAAGTGGTTTAGATCAATTAGAATTAATTAAATATTTAAAAGATCATGAGTTAGTTCCCTTAATGGATGAAAAATTAAAATTAGTGATGGAATATCGGGAAAAATATCCCGAAGTTTCATTTCAAGAACTGGCAAATATTATTAGCATGGAAACAGATTATAAAGTAGGAAAGTCCGGCATTAATCATCATTTTCGGAATATGCGCAAAATTAAAGAAGACCATTTAAATAAAGAAAAGAAGGAAGAAAAATGACCTCAGATATGACAATTATCAGTACTAATTTAAATAAAAATATTTTAAAAAATTATTCTGATTATAATATTATAACCACAGAATTTACTTATGATGACCTTTTAAAATATTCTAAAGTTATTTTTTATAATGTTTTAAATAACAAGAGGGAAGAAGAAATAAAAGATTTATTTAATTATTTAAAAGAACACCATATTGCTTTTATTAATGTTACTAATAATGAAGAACAAGTATTATTAACAGATTATTTAATTATTTATGGCAAAGAGAAAATTTTAATTGAGGGACCTACTTTAGAAGTTTTAAAACAAGAAAAACTACTTAAAAGATTAGGAATTGCTCTTCCTTTTATGGTGGAATTATCTTTGCTTTTACAAGATTATGGTTTAATAAAAGATATTTATTTAGATTATAAGTCTTTGGAGGATGCCTTATGGAATTAAAAGATCTTTTAAATGATTATGGCTTAGTAGGGGTTATAAGTACTTATAAATTTACTTTAGATGAAGATCAAAAAGTTGAAGATTTAAATATAAAAAATATTGATAAAGCTTTAAAAATGGTTAATTTAAAAGAAGAGGTAAAAGATAAATATTTAAAAGATTTATCTTTAGATGAATTATTTAAGATAGATTTAATTAATAAGTTAGATAAAGAAATAATTATTGTGGGAAATTTATCTAATTGCCTTAATTATAAAGACCGAGATTTTATTAAAAAGTTGCTTTTAAAACTAGTAAATAATTATCATAAAAAAATTATTGTTATTGATAATGATGTTAAAGTGTTTTTTAATTTAGTTAAAGTCGTTGTAGTGGTAAATGGTAAAGATATATTATATGAAACTAAAGATTTCTATGATGATAATCTTTATAAATATACCTCTAGCCCTAAAATAATTGAATTAGTTAAATATCTTAATAAGGAAGGCCGAAATATTCAAAAAACAACTGATATTTATGAACTTATTAAAGATATTTACCGGAGAGTTTCATGAAATATTTAATGGTTATTAGTTATGATGGTTCTAAATTTCATGGTTTTCAAAGGCAAAAAAATGTGCGAAATGTGCAAGGGTATTTAGAAGACGTTTTAAGTAAGATATTAAATGAAGAGATTGTAATTAAAGGATCAGGAAGAACTGATGCCGGCGTTCATGCTTTAAACCAAACTGTTCATTTTGAGACTTCTAAAAATGTTTCAAGTTTAAAAAGAAAACTTAATCAAGAATTAAAAGATATTAGGGTAAAAAAAATTAGTTTAGTCCCTGATGATTTTCATGCTAGGCACTCTGTGAAAGAAAAAACATATCTTTATAAATTGGATTTAAGTG
This sequence comes from uncultured Bacilli bacterium, assembly GCA_947624695.1. GTDB lineage: Bacteria > Bacillota_I > Bacilli_A > RF39 > UBA660 > SIG200. Next base: position 15,877 of record CANQLN010000005.1, on the reverse strand, counting down.
GCAAAAAGGATGCTAATTATTATGGTCTATGTCATAATAATTTAGATATTAAAAAAATGAAAGAAGCTAGCCATATTTTTCTTGGTTATCATGATTTTTATAATTTTGTCGCTGGCAAAAGAGAAGACTATCATAGTACAATTTATAAAATTAAAATTTTTAAATTAAACAATATCGTATATTTTAAATTTACGGGGATAGGCTTTTACCGGTATATGGTTCGTAATTTAGTCGGAGCTTTAATAGAGGTTGGAAAAAATAAAGTTGATCAAAGCATAATTGCTGACATGCTTACAGGAAAAACTACCAAAAGATTACCAACAGCGAGCCCCACGGGGTTATATTTATTAAAAATAAAGTATTGACTAATTTAAAGTAGAACCCTTGACTTTTTTAAAGTGTATGTATTGACTAATTTAAAGTCAGATTAAAAAACTTGGGTAATTTTGACAAGGACTCTAAAATATGTTATTATTAATATGTCAAAGAAATTTGCATAAAATAAAAAAGGGAAACATTCAGTTTTTGCGTGTTGAATGTCTACCTAGTATGTGATAGACATTTAATCTAGCTAGATTAGATGCCTTTTTTATTATAACTATTAAAAAAATAATTAAGAATAAAATGATTGAAATGAGTTCTAAAACTCGTATAATAAAAGTCTTAGCTTTCATTTATCAACCCCCCTTTCTGTTTAGAATGGAGGTAGACATCAATAACTGATATTCCCTATAAAAATTATATATTAAACTAATACTTAAAACAAGCGAACAAAAGGAATTTAAAGGGAAAAATATTAAATTTTATAAAGGAATAATTTTAATTTGAAAAAAATTGTGTCAAAATAGCCTAAAAAGTACGATTTTATTTGACAAATAGGTACTTTTTTCATATAATTTAACATGGTACATTTTATTTATGGAGTTTATTAAGCCCTGGGAAAGTTTAATAGAGGACATAATGAAAGGGAAAATTATGAAAACATTTATGCAAAAAAAAGAAACAGTTGAAAGAAATTGGTATGTTATCGATGCCGCTGGTAAACCACTTGGTCGGGTTGCCACTAAGGCTGCTCATATTTTGAGAGGTAAACATAAACCAACTTATACTCCATATGTTGATTGTGGTGATTATGTAATTATTGTTAATGCTAGTAAAGTTGCTTTAACTGGTAATAAACTAGAAGATAAGAAATATTATAATCACTCAGGATATCCAGGAGGATTAAGAGAAAGAAATGCTAAGACTATGATTGAAAGCTATCCTGAAGAAATGGTTGAAAGAGCTGTTAAAGGAATGCTTCCTCATAATAGACTTGGTAGAGCTATGGGTAAAAAGTTATTTGTTTATCGTGATGAAGCACATAAACATGAAGCTCAAAAACCTATAAGCGTAGAAATTGATTAGGAGGGCTTATGGCAAGTAAACAAGTATGGACTGCTACAGGTAGAAGAAAAAGATCAGTAGCACAAGTTAAATTAGTTGGAGGTACAGGAAAAATTACTGTTAATGGTGTAGATGTCGATGAATATATGCCATTTGCTACATTAGTAATGGATTTAAAACAACCATTAGTAGCAACTGATAATGAAAATAGATTCGATATTGAAGTAAAAGTTAATGGTGGTGGTTTCAGTGGTCAAACTGGAGCAATCCGTTTAGCAATTACAAGAGCATTATTAGAATTTGATAAAAATACTGACCAAACTAGAGAAGATAGTTATAGACATATTTTAAAATCTCAAGGTTTTGTAACTAGAGATGCTCGGGTTAAAGAACGTAAGAAATATGGTCTTAAAAAAGCTCGTCGTGCTCCTCAATTTAGTAAACGTTAATATTACTGTTTCAAAGTCCGATTATTCGGACTTTTTTGCTGCTTTGAAAATTGCTCTTGTCAAAATAAAAAACTAATTATATAATTAATGTAACATCTTATAAAGAGCGATGGAGGGACTAGCCCAAGGAAGTCGCACCAACCTATTGAGTTAGGTGGTAATGCTAGATCTATAAGATAACTTTAGACTCAAGGTTATCTTGGGTGTTTTTTTATGAGATGCTTTAGGAAGGAGTATCAATGAAAAAATATTTATAATGACTATTTACTTTTAATTGGAAAGGAGAGTTATTTATGATTGAAAAAGTGAATCCTAGTCATCCAGATAAGATAGCTGATAGAATAGCCGGGGCAATAGTTGATTTAGCTTATACTAAAGATGATAATCCAAAAGTGGCGGTAGAAGTTTTAATTGGACATGGTATTTGTCATATAATAATGGAAACTTCGGAAAAATTTACGAAAAAAGAAATAAAGAAAATTGTTAACAGAATAGGAGGTAATGTTAAATTAGATTTAAAAGTATATAAACAAGATAAACATTTATGGTTAAACCAAAAAAGTAAAATTAAATGTGGTGATAATGGTATTTTTAAAGGAGTACCTTTAACAAAAGAAGAAATAGAATTATCTAAAATTGCTAGAGATATTTACAAGAAATATTCTTATGATGGAAAATATATTTTAGATAAAGATAAATTAATTATTTGTCAAAGTCATGCTTTAACAGAAGATTTAGTTAAAAAATATAAAGAAGCCATTATTAATCCTTTAGGCTATTGGACAGGTGGTTTAAATGTTGATAGTGGAGCCACTAATAGAAAATTAGGTTCTGATATGGGCCATAGTGTAACCGGTGGAGGTATTCATGGTAAAGATTTATCTAAGGCTGATGTTTCTCTAAATATTTATGCTTTTAAAAAGGCGCAAAAACTACATAAGGAAGTAGAAATTAGTTGCGCTATTGGGGATGAAATAGTAGATGGCAAGCCTTATCAAGAGATAGTGGAAGAAGCCCGATTATATATTAAAGACTTAGGAGGATTTGAAAAATTAGCAGAATGGGGTTTATTTTAATTATTGGTTAGAAATCTTAATCGTGTTATAATTAATTATATGAGGTAAATATGGAATTGTTTAATAAACTAAATTCAAGTTATAAATATGTTTGTAAGAATGCAGAATATGTAAAAATTAATTATACTAAAATAGAGGAAATGGTAGCTAAAATTGATTCTTCATTCCTTAAATTTTGGTTATTAGATAATCCTTTTGGTTTATTAGATATGGATATAGAATCAATAATAAATTTTTTACTTATTTATCATACCATCGGGGATTATTGCTTTTGGGGAGATCCTAAATGGAAGGTAATCACTTCTGATGGTGTTTTAGATGGTTCATATGCTATTATGTATTTAGTAATTAAGCGCTTTAAACAAAATGATAATTTTGCAATGAGTTATTTAGAATTTGCAGAACTATTAAAAGGTGAAGGGGAAATTCCTTTAATTAGAAATAGATATGATAATTTAGTTTTAATGAATGAATTTTTACAAAAAGAAGGAAAAAGTTTTTATGAATTAGTTAAAGATATGAATAGTGATACAGAACTATTAGATTATCTTGTAAAAAACCTTTCTTATTTTGAGGATGAAACAATTTATAAGGGTGAAAGAGTTTATTTTTATAAAAGAGCCCAATTATTAACTTCCGATATTTTACATGTTAAAAAGATTAAAGGTATACCTAATATAGATTATTCTCATCTTGTTGGTTGTGCTGATTATAAGATTCCCCAAGTTATGCGTTGTTATGGCATGATAGAGTTTTCTTCTTCCTTAGAAGCAAAAGTTGATCAAAAAATAGAATTAGAAGAAAATAGTCCGGAAGAAATTGAAATTAGAGCAGCAACTTTAGCGGTCATTGATTATATTTATGAAAAAACCGATAGAAAATTTGTCAAGATGGATATTAATGATTTTATTTGGCTTCTTGGTCAAGACAAAGAAAAAATGATAAAACCTTATCATCGAACATTAACTAGCCATTATTAATTTTTAAAATTATTCTTGACTCTTCCCTTAAGGGTAGATGTATATTGATAAAGAAGGGAGAAAAAATGATAAGAATAGGAGATTTTGCTAAAATATTTGCTATTTCGATAAAGACTGTTAGATATTATGAAAGTATGGGATTAATTACTCCTAAATATATTGATATCTATACGGGGTATCGGTATTATGATGAAGCTAATATTAAAAGAATGCAAGAAATATTAGCTCTTAAAAAATTAGGCTTTAGTTTAGAAGAAATTCATAATTTTAAAGAAGAAGATATTTTAAAGAAAATAGATAGTTTAGAAAAAGAAGTATCAAATATAAAAGCAACTCTAACTCTTTTAAAAGAGTTCTCCCAAAAAGGAAAGAGTGTGTTAGAAGTGGAAAATTTTATTAATGATGAAAAAGCTATTGGCAAATGGGAATTACAAGGCATAGCGGAAACGATGACTAAAGCTAAAAGTAAAGAATATATGGAAGATGATTATCAAATTAAAGAATTATATTTACTGCCAAAGGGAGAGAATTATTGGATTATATCATGGACTAAAGGAATTATTTATCTTAATGGGGTAGCTAATAATTATGAAATAGATAATAATTTTATGTATGTAACTATTAATGATAGTATAGATTCTAATAATTCTAAAGTAGCGGTATATCAAAATATTAATCATAATTATTATAATGTTGAAGATATTAAACATAAAGATGATACTAATTTTACTTATGTTAAAGATGATTCACTAGTGGGATTTTGGCATTCAGTCGATTTTGTTCATAACCCTTTAGGTTTTAATCCTAATACCAAAGAAACAACTAATTTATCTTTAGAAAAATTAAATTTTAGAAGTAATGGCGAAGTCCAAATTGGTTATAAAGATAATAATTATATGCGTTTTAGTAAATATACTAAAGATTATATTGCGGATTTAATTTTGCCAGATACTTTATCTCATTATTTTTATAAAACAATTAATAATCATCAATATTTGTTTATTGAATGGAAAAGTGGCGATTATGTTTATGGCGGCTTTATAAGTGGTTATTATGTTTTAGAAAAAGAAGATTAAATTAATGGTGAAGAAAAATGAGTGTTGTAAATTATGAAGAAATAGAAAAATTAACGAGTAAGACTAAGGGATATATAAATGAAGATGTTATTACTTATGCTAAAAATTTTCTAATTACAAAACTTAAAATGTATTTAAATGCGGAAAAATTAACTAGTATAGAAAGAAAAATTCAAGAGTTAGATATTAGACTTTTAAATGATGAAGATTTAAAAGAAACTTATAAAGAATCTAAAGGCAAAGGATATAATCGCCAAGGCTACTATTACAATAGAACCATTTATTTTTCCTCTGATACATTATTCCAAGGTTATAGCTTTCATAAATTAATCCATGAAATGCTTCATGCAACATCAGATAATCTTTATGATAAAATAGGTTTATATGTTATTAATTATAAAGATAAATATCATTATGGTTATGGATTTAATGAGGCATGTACTGAGTTTTTAGCGTCAACTATTTGCGATGAACCTTTTTATGGCTACGCTACAGATTTAAAGTTAATGTGGGAATTATTTATGAATATTGCGTCTTTAAGTATGGAAGAAGTAATAGCTATGTATTTAGATAAAAATAATTGGTTAACATCTAATTTAGCTTTAAGATTTAGTCGTAATGAAAATAATTTAGCTATTATTATTTCCGAATATGATGAACGTATTTCGCAAGTAGCGGAAAGAGAATTTGATGCTGATAAAGTTTTAAACATCATGATTGAAGTTTTAAAAGAAAAAATTACTTTAAATAAAGAATTAAATTATACTGAACTAACTGATCTAATAAAAAAATACTATGATTATTTAAATGATACTTGGAGTATTCATGAAGAAACAACAAAAAGTTTTGAAGAATTACTAGATTTATTAGAACTTAAAAATAAAGAAAATAAGTCTTTAGAATAGGACATATTATGCGAGTAAACCATACTTTTGAACCATTTTATAATAAAGATAGTGAGATATTAATATTAGGCACCATGCCTTCAAAAAGATCTCGGGAATTAAATTTTTACTATATGCATCCCCAAAATAGGTTTTGGCCTGTTTTAGCAAGAGTCTATAATGAACCTATTGGTGAAAGTATTGAAAATAAAAAAGAATTTTTAACTAAACATAAAATAGCTTTATGGGACACTTTAGAAAGTTGTGATATTTTAGGATCTAGTGATGCTTCCATTAAAAATGTTAAACCAAATAATATTAATAAATTACTTAAAGATAGTAATATTAAATATATTTATACAACAGGACAAAAAGCTTATCATTTCTATAATAAATATATTCTTCCCAAAACAAAAAAAGAGGCAGTTTTATTATATTCGCCTTCTCCCGCTAATTGTGCTATACCCTTTAATAAAATGGTGGAAAATTATCAAGTTATTAACACTGAAAAATATTAATACCTAGCTTTAGGTATTTTTATTTGATAATAGACTTAGGGTATGGTTTTTTAACATCAGTTCGGCAAATTAAATAATCGACACTTACTCCGTAAAAATTTGCTAAAGCATTTAATTTGTCTATAGGAATTAATCTTGTTCCTGTTTCATAACGACTATATTGTACTTGAGTCATTTTAAGGACTTTAGCAATATCTTTTTGTAGCAAATCTCTATCTTCTCTTATTTCTTTTAATCTAGATAAGTTCATAATTATCACTCATAATATTTTTTCATATTACTTGTTTATTTACTTGTAATCATAACCATTTGGTTATAAACCCAAGAAAATAAATTCTCTATATGTTACTATGACTTATAGACAATAGTGTTTCGGCATAAGCAACATTAATGGAGAAAATATATGAAGAAAAAGTTATATGAAAAAAGAGTAGAAATATTATGGGGAATTATGTTGTTAATAGCAGTTTTTAGTTTGTTATTAACAACTTTAAAAGATAGTTATGCTTATTATAATAATTCTAATGAATTAAAAATATTGAGTACTAAAGTAGGAGAATTTGCTAAAAAGAGTTTAACTGAATTATGCCAAGATTATAATAATTTAGGAGAATGTTTAACAACTTCCAAAGAAGTCTTAGATAAAATTGCTAATTTAGAAAAAGAAAGTACTATGTTAGAAAGAGAAGATACTCTACGTAGATATCAAGGATTAGTAGAAAATGATAATAATGGAACAATAACCAATGATGTAAATAATTATATCTGTTTTGGATCAAGTGATAAAGAAGAATGTACAAAAGATACCGATAAATATTTATATCGAATAATCGGAGTAGATACAACAAATAAAGAAATAAAATTAATCAAAAGGGAAGCGTTGAATACAGTTCAAACATGGACATCAGGAAGTGAAACATGGGCAGAAAGTAGTCTTCAAAAAGGATTAAATAGCACATTATATTTAAATAATTTAGATAGTAGTTGGGCAGCCTTAATAAAAGCACATGACTGGGGATATGGAGATGTACCAGCTAATGTCAATTCAGGATTTGATGTATCAACTACAAGTACTCAAGCATATCAAAATGAGCAAACAGCCATCAAAAGTGGGAGTAATAACGGAACACTAAACAATACCAAAATAGGGTTAATATATGCCAGTGATTATTATTTATCAGGTGGAGATAGTTTAATGTGTTATTATGGTTCAAGCTCATTTAGTGATTGTAAAAAAAGTTGGATGCATTTAAGCAACAATGATACGTCAAACTTAAGCACAACCCAACAAGATCCACCAAATACATGGGAATGGACCATGTCGCGGATTCACAGCCGTAGTGCGTTGTATGTCTATAGTGACGGCAGTTTGGGTTACAGCATCTTCAGCAATACGTATTCGGTTCGCCCAGTCTTCTATTTATCATTAGAAATCAAAATCATAGATGGAGATGGTTCCAGAGAAAGCCCATATATAATAGAGATACCACCTAAAACAGCCGAAGAATTAATCCTAACGAGTAATCAGTTGGAACCAGCAGGTAATGTAACATCAAGAGGAGACACTCTTCGTCGTTATCAAGGACAAGTCCAAAACAATGAAGATGGAACAATAGAGAATGATGTAAACAATTATATATGTTTTGAGACAAGTGATAAAGAAGAATGTAAAAGTAATACCGATAAATATATGTATCGAATAATTGGAGTAGATACAACCAACAAAGAAATAAAAATAATGAAAAGGGAAGCATTAAATAAATCACAAGCATGGGGATCAGGAAGCCAAACCTGGGCAACAAGCAGTCTTCAAACAAGTTTAAATGGTACATTATATTTAAATAATCTTTCAAAAAGCTGGGAAGTTCTAATACAACCGCATGACTGGGGTTATGGAGACGTACCAGAAGATAATTCAGGAGTAGGAAGTTGGGATGCAAGTAATAATATAGAAGGACAACAAATGTATAAAAATGAAAAAGCAAAATGGGGAAGCAATAAAATAGCAGGAACAAAAATAGGGCTAATATACGTAAGTGATTATTATTTATCAGCAGCGAATATAAAATGCTATAACAGTAGTACATATGGCGATTGTAAGAAAAGTTGGATGCACTTAAGTAATAATGATACATCAAGCTTAAGTACAACGAAAAAAGACCCACCTAGTTTAGCTGAATGGACCATGTCGCGGTATTACAGCAGCTTTGCGCGGTATGTTCTTGGTAGCGGCTATGTGAACGACTATGGCGTCCGCGGTACGTATTCGGTTCGCCCAGTCTTCTATCTTAAGTCCGGGTTAAATATATCTGGGACAGGTACTCTATCTAATCCATTTGTAATTGAAGGTATTGGAGAAAATTAATAAAAATTAACAGTGAAATATTAAAATTTTGCTGTTTTTTTAAATTAGTAATTATTACACTTAAACGAAATAATTACTAAAAATGTAAAATTATTTTGCTTAATCGAAATAACTTTACATATAATAAAATATAAGATATAATTAAATTGGAGGGAATTTATGTTAAAGAGAACGTATTATTTAGATAAAATAAGAGGTTTTTATAATTCTAATTTAATTAAAATTCTAGTGGGTATAAGAAGATGTGGGAAATCGGTTATCTTAGAGCAAATAATTGATGAATTAAAAGATAATGGGGTAGATGATAAACATATTATTAATATTAATTTTGAATTTATTGAATATGAAGAATTAAAAGATTATAAAAAATTAAATTCTTATATTAAAGAAAAAGTTCAAGATAAAAAGTTATATTATATCTTTTTAGATGAAATTCAAAATGTTGATAGATTTGAAGATGTTGTTAATTCTTTAAGAGCCTCTTTAAAAAATGTTAGTATTTTTATTACGGGTTCTAATAGTAAGTTATTATCAGAAGAGTTATCAACCACTTTATCAGGCCGTTATGTTTTAATTAATATCTACCCTTTATCATATAAAGAATATATTTCTTTAACAAAAAAAGATCCTTATGATTTAGACAACTTTTGGGATTATGCTACTTGGGGAGGACTTCCTAATAGATGTGAATTTACGGAGGAAGTTAATATTAAAAATTATCTTCATAGTGTTTATGACTCTATTATGTTAAGAGATGTAGTAGAAAGATTAAATTTAAAAGATATAACCTTATTTAATTTAATTATTCAGTATTTAATTGATACAGTGGGAAGAGAATTTTCTTGTGATAACTTAATGAAGTATTTAAAAAATTATAAAACTTTATCAACGGAAACAATTTATACTTATATTGAGGCTTTATGTAAGGCTTTATTAATTAAAAAAGTCTATCGATATGATGTTCATGGTAAAAAGACTTTAAAAACTTTAAATAAGTATTATGTTACAGATTTAGGAATTGCCCAAATAAAACATCATAATACGGAATTTAAAAATTATTTAATATTAGAAAATATAGTATATAATGAACTTATTATGAGAGATTATGAAGTATATGTTTGTAAGTTAAGAAATAAAGAAATAGACTTTATAGCTAAGAAAGATGGCAAAGTAAAATATATTCAAGTTGCTTATAGTTTAGATGATGAAGGGGTAAGAGAAAGAGAATATGGAGCTTATAAAGGAATAGATGATAATTATTCAAAATATATAATAACTTTAGATAAGAATAATTATGAGCAAGATGGAATTAAGCAAATATATTTAATAGACTTTTTGATGAATAATAATTTAAGTAAATAACGAGTAAAATATATTATGAAAAATATGTTTAATGTTTTATTTACTTTTTTTGTATGTACTTTAGTTTTTTATGCTTGGAAAGTTGAGGCTATTTTACCTTTATCAGGAAAAGTAATTATCATTGATGTTGGTCATGGGGCAGAAGATGTTGGAACTAGTTATGGGAAAATATATGAAAAAGATATTAATTTAGCTATTAGTAAATATTTACAAGAAGAATTAAGCAAGGAAGGAGCCATTGTTTCCTTAACCAGAGATGATGACTATGATTTATCAACTCCTAGAGCAAATTACCGGAAGAGAAGTGACTTTGATAACCGAATAAAAAAGATAAATGAAAGTAAGGCTAATATGTATGTTAGTATTCATATTAATTATTTAAGTAATAGTAATTATAAAGGGCCTCAAGTGTTTTATAATAAAGAAAATGAAGAATTAGCTAAAGTTATTCAAGGAACTATGAATAAAGATTTAAAGGGAAATAGAGAAGTTAAAAAGATACCTAGTAATACTTATATGTATAATAAATTGAATGTTCCAGGAGTTTTAATTGAATGTGGTTTTTTATCTAATCCTTCCGAAAGAGAACTTCTTATTAATAGTTCTTATCAGAAAAAAGTAGCTGAATCTATTGCTAAAGGCATAGTAGCATCTTACAAGTGATAATTATTTTAATAATTTTAAAAAGTTAAAAAAATATTAAAAAAAGAGTTGTGTATCAAACTAATGTATGATAATATTGATTTATAGTTCAGGAGGGTGATAAAAATGAAAGAAGAAAGAAATTTAGAAAAATACAATGAAAGTATATTTGAAAGTATTAAACATTTTGATGATTATGGTCATGAATATTGGTATGGAAGAGAACTAATGAAAGTTCTTGATTATTCTAAATGGAGTAATTTTGAACTAGTAATTGAAAAAGCTAAAAGTACTTGCAAACTAAGTAAATACGTAGTAGAGGACCATTTTGCCGACGTCGGCAAAATGGTTGCTATTGGATCTGGAGCTGAAAGAAAACAAAAAGATTATAAACTATCAAGATATGCGTGTTATTTGATTGCTCAAAATGGTGATAGTAGAAAAAGAGTTATTGCACTTGCTCAAACATATTTTGCGGTGCAAACTCGAAAACAAGAAATTAATGAAAAAGAGTATAGTTTATTAACAGAAGATGAGAAGAGACTATATAGGCGTAGGCAAACGAGAGACGGAAATAAAGTTCTTTATAAAATTGCTAAAGAAAAAGGAGTAAAAAACTTTGATAAATTTACAAATGAAGGTTATAAAGGACTATATAATGGAGAGACAGCAAATGATATAGCGAAAAGAAAAGGACTACGATATCGAGAAGAAATATTAGATAATATGGGGAGTGTGGAGTTAGGAGCTAATGTTTTTAGAATTACGCAAACGGAAGCTTTACTTGAAAAACAAGAACAGCCAAATGAACAAGTGGCTTCTAATACTCATTATAGAGTGGGAAAGGCAATAAGAGACACAATTAAGATGCTTGGTGGAACTATGCCAGAAGATTTACCCACTCCAAAAAAATCCTTAAAAGAAATAGAAAAAGAAAAACTAAAAAGGCTCGAAGCAAAATAATAAAATTTTGTTTTTCTTTTTCTCATAACAATAGTTATTAACAATATAGTTAACTCTTAAATTCACTAAATTGTCACAAAAAATATATTAAAAATACACTAAAAATAGATATATTTAATTTGTTTCTTATGTTATAATTTAATAGGTGAATAATATGGGGTCTAAGACATTTAAAAATCTCGATGAACAAATCGAACTTCTACGACATAAGGGACTCGTTATCGATGATGAGATAAGTGCTAAAGAAATCCTTTTAAGAGAAAATTATTTCTTTTTAAGTGGTTACCGGCATTTATTTCTCAAAAGTGATGGTAGTAGAAAATTTATTCAAGGAACTAATTTCCGAGAATTGTATGGCTTATTTAATTTTGATAGACAATTAAGAAATATTTTATTTAAAAATATTTTAATTGTGGAAAATAACCTGAAAAGTATTCTTTCTTACACAATGAGTAAAAATCATGGTTTTAAAGAACAACATTATTTAAATGCCGATAATTTTGTTCAAGACTATACTAAAGCGAAACAAATCAATGATTTACTTAGAAAGATGAAAAGGCAAATTAATGTTAATGGTAAGCAACATGCCGCTACTAATCACTACATAAGTAATTATGGCTATATTCCTCTTTGGGTTGTTGTTAAAGTTTTATCTTTTGGAATTGTTGGCGAATTATATTCGGTTTTGCAAAAACAAGATCAAGAAGAAATAGCGGATATTTATGGGGTTCCAGTTCGAAGTTTAATTATGTATTTACCAATTTTGGCAAATTATCGAAATTTATGTGCTCATGAAGATATGTGCTTTAATAATCGAACTCATAAATTAATTGAGCATACGAAATATCATGATTTACTAAATATTGAAAAAAATGAAGATGGTGAATACATTTATGGAGTAAATGATTTATTTGCGATTATAATAATATTGAAACAAATATTAAAAGAAGATGATTTCCATTTAATGATGAATGAAATAAGTTATGAATTAGATATTTTAGATGGCAAATTAGAGTCCATAATGATTACAGATGTCTTAGATGAAATGGGATTTCCAACAAATTATAAAGAGATTGTGAGGGTAAAATAAAATGAAACAAAAAGCAGAAAGTAAAACAAGATTAATTGTTTATACAATATTTGGAATATTATTTGGAGTATTTTTAATGTATGGAATAATGTATAAATTTCCAGCAATATTCCAAGAAACAGTAACTAAAATAGAAAGAGATGTTACCGTAACTGATGAAGGAATTGCGGATGCGGTAGAAAAAGTTTATAATGCTGTTGTTATAGTATCTAATTATAAAGGTGAGAATTTATATTCTTTTGGAAGTGGTTTTGTTTATAAAAAAGATGATAATAAATTTTATATTGTTACTAACCATCATGTTATTGCTGATGGTGATAACTATAAAATTACCTATGAAGATGGTGAAGATGTTGAAGCTAAACTACTTGGTAGTGATAAATATGCTGATATTGCTATTTTAGAAGTGAAAGCTAAAGATGGAGTAGAGCCAGTAACCATTGGTAAAACAGAAACTTTAAGAGTAGGCGATACAACATTTACAGTTGGGGCTCCTTTAGATAACGTTTATTCTTGGACAGTTACAAGAGGTATTATTTCGGGTAAAGAAAGACAAGTTCCAGTTTCTTTATCAAATAGTAGTGGTAATGACTTTATCATCAATGTTTTACAAACTGATGCAGCCGTTAATAGCGGTAACTCTGGAGGACCATTATGTAATAGTAATGGCGAAGTAATTGGGGTTATTTCCGCAAAGATAAAATCAACTGGAGTAGAAGGTATGGGATTTGCTATTCCGATTGAAAGTGTTGTTGAAAAAGCGGAAGCCTTTATTAATGGGGAGTCATCTGAATATCCATACTTAGGTGTTGGAATGATTAATGTTAGTGATGCTTTAAGTGTTCCTCTTTATAGTCGTTATATTCCCGAAGGTATAACAAGTGGAGTTATTATCAATAGTATTGATAATGGTTCAGTTGCTGAAAAAGCCAAATTAAAAGTTGGCGATATCATTACAAAAATAAATGATGTTGAAATTAGTAATAAAGCTTATTTAAGATATGAATTATATAAACATAAAATTGGTGATACCATAAAAATTACTTATGTTCGAAATGGCGAAGAAGCTACAGTTTCAGCTAAGCTAACCTCTAATATAGAAACGAGTTAATTATGGATAGTGTGAGTGAAGTAAAAACATCTAAAAGAATTATAGCTTATCTTTTAGATATCTTATTAGTATTCTTTGTGGCCTCTTTAGTAACAAGTATTAGATTTATTAATCCTTATTATGATAAATATGTTGAAACTTATGAAAAATATAGTGATGTTTTAGATCAGTACTCTAAAGGCGATATTGATGAAAATGAAATGATTGAATTAAATAGTGATAACTATTACTATTTAACCAAATATAGTATTAGTTCTAATATTGCAATAATTGTTGTTCTAATTCTCTATTTTGGCGTATTCCAAAAATTTAATCATGGCGCTACTATTGGAAAACAAATAATGAAAATTAAAGTAGTTAGTAAAGATGATAAAGACCCAAGTATTTTAAAATATTTTATAAGAGCTTTATTTAGTTTTTATGTCTATGTAGGAAGTATTATTCCTTTAACTTTAAGTACGATATTAGTCTTTATTGTTAAAGCTAAGAATTATATGATGGTAAATACAATTATTAGTTATGCCTTTTTAATATTTGCTATTGTTAATTTTGCTATGATTTGTACTCGAAAAGATAAAAGAGGAATTCATGAACTTTTATCGCAAACGAAAGTCGTAAACCAATAAAAAGAAGCACTTTGCGGTGCTTTTTTACATTTTATCAGGAACGTTTATGGCTAAGATATCGAGCAAGATATTATTAACTTTATAAATAACACTAACTAAATATAACCAAGATTCTCTGATATTTTCATTTGGTTCTTTTAAGATAATGTTTTCGGTATAAAAGCGATTAAAACAAGTGGCTAATTTATAAAGATAATCTGTAATATCATTTAATGACTTAGAATTAAAGGCATTATTTAAAACATTATCTAAATTAGTTAATAATAAGATTAATTCTTTGGCGTGAGCTCCTTTAATAACAGTCATTTTTTCATATTTAAAATTATTTTCTTCTGCTTTTTTTAAAAGAGATTTCATTCTAATGGTAGAGTATAAAATATAAGGACCAGTTTTACCATCTAAAGAGCAGAATTTATCTAAGTCAAAATTATAATCTGTTTCTCTATTAGGAAGTAAGTCTGCATATTTTACAGTGGATATAGCAATATCTTCGGCAATTTTTTCTCTATTTTCTGTAATTTTTTCATTTAATCTTTTTAGACTTTCAGCTTTAACGCTTTCTAAAAGATCAGTTAAACGCATAACTCCACCATCTCTAGTTTTAAAAGGTTTACCGTCTTTACCATTCATCGTTCCAAAACCAGCAAAAACTAATTTTTTATCTTCACTTACTATTTTAGCTTTATAAGCTGCCCTAAATACTTGCTTAAAATGGAGTTCTTGTCTTTTATCAACAATGTACCAAATTTCATCAGGATTATTAATTTTCATTCTTTCATAAATAGTGGCTAATTCTGTGGTGCTATAAAGAATACCCCCATCACTTTTAATAAGGAGCATGGGTGGAACTTCTAATTTATCATCAGGAAGCGAAACGGGAATAACTTTGGCCCCTTCGCTTTCTTCAACTATACCTTGTTTATCTAAATAAAGAAGCATTTCGGGAACATATTTTTCCGCATCACTTTCCCCTTTATATAGGTCATAATGGGTATTTAACCGGTCATATATATTTTTAATATCAGTTTTAGATACTTCCATTATTTCTTGCCATAAAGCATAAATGCCTCGTTCTCTTTCTTGAAGGCTTTTAGTCATTTTTTGAGCTTCTTTTAAGTATTCTTCATCTTCTTTGGCTCTTTCTGAAGCATAAGGGTATACTTCTTCAAGTAAAGCACTAGTTATTCCAACTTTTGGATATTCCCCTTTGTGGTTTTCATCAAAATAAGCCCAAGAAGGATTTCTTTTTTTTAGTTCTAAAATAACGAGCCCTAAAGGACGACCCCAATCTCCTAAATGAGTATCGGATAAAGTATTATAGCCTAAATAATTACACAATCTTTTTAAAG
>CANQLN010000004.1 GCA_947624695.1 uncultured Bacilli bacterium | reverse complement strand
ACCTAGGAGCTTTACCCGGAAAGATAATTCAAGGGTTAAAAAAGTGTGGGACGAAGAATCCGGTTATCTTAATTGATGAAGTAGATAAAATGGTTAAAGATTTCAAAGGAGATCCCGCAAGTACCTTATTAGATATTTTAGATAGTACGCAAAATAAAACTTTTGTAGATAATTATTTAGAAGAACCTTTTGATTTAAGTAATGTTTTATTTATTTTAACGGCGAATGATTTAAATGCTATTCCTTATACATTGTTGGATCGTTTAGAAATAATTGAGTTATCTAGTTATACGGTTTATGAAAAAATGGATATTGCCAAAAAGTATATTCTTCCAAGAATTTATAAAGACTTTAATTTAAGTAAAAAATTAGTTATGAAAGATGATACTTTAATGCATCTAATTAGTAATTATACTAAAGAAGCCGGTGTGCGAAATTTATCCAGGGTCCTTCGTGACTTAGTAACTAAAATTGTAACTAATAAGTCATCTTTTGTTGTTAGTGAAAAAAGTTTACGAAAATATTTAGAAAATGAAATTCAAGAACCTAAAGATTATGAAATTAAAAATTATGGAGTGGTTAATGCTTTAGCTTATACCAATGTGGGTGGTGTTTGCTTTAAAGTTGAATGTGCCATTTATGAAGGAAAAGAAGAAATTTTGGTTACGGGTTCTTTAGGGAATGTCCTAAAAGAAAGTATTAAAGTAGCGGTATCTTATTTAAAAGAGGCAAATCTAATTAAAGAAGATGCCTTAACTGGCAAGACTCTTCATCTTCATTTTTTGGATGCTTCAACTAGGAAAGAAGGCCCTTCTTGTGGAGTGGCGATTACAACAGCTATTTTATCGGAAATTAATAAAATTTTAATAAATAGAGCGGTATCTTTTACCGGGGAAATTTCCTTAAAAGGAGACATTCTCCAAATCGGTGGTTTAAAAGAAAAAATTATCGCGGCCTATAATGCCAAGGTCAAAACGATTTATATTCCTTATGCTAATCAAACTGATTTAAAAGAAGTACCGAAAAAAATTTTAGATAAATTAGAAATTAAAAAAGTTCATAATTATCAAGAAATTTACCAAGATTTATTTAAAAATAATATAGCCTAGAGTTATATTATTTTTTTTGCCTCATATTATTTTTTAGGAGATGATTAAGATGTTTGTCAAAATACCTTTTGAAAATACTTTAGAATTTAATACAAGTATTTATGAAATTACCAAAATGTCTTTAGAACACGAATTTAATGTTAATGATGGAGTCGTATTAGGAAATTTTTATATTACTGGAGAATATCGTAGTCATGAAGTAAGCGTTAATAAAGAACCTTTTAAATTTACTTTGCCTTTTACAGTAGAATTAAATGAACGAATTCTTAATGATACTTTAGAATTTAATATTGAAGATTTCTCTTATGAGATAGTTGATGATAATAAATTGAAAGTCAATATTGAATATTCTTTAGAAGCGGAAGAAAGAAAAGAAGAACGAGAAGAGGAAAGTAAAGATGAGTTATTTCAAAAAGTAGAAGATGAAGAATTAGATAGTGAGGTGAAAGAAATAGAAAAACTTTTAGAAAAAGAAGATGATTCTCAAAAAGAAGAAGTTCTAGAAGAAGAACGTTTAAGTGCCGAAGAAGAAAAAACGGTTATGGACACTATTGCGGGAGAAGATGATACTTTTGTTACTTATCATGTTCATGTAACAACAGAAAGTGAAACTTTAGAATCTATTGGTAGTATTTATAATGTTCCGGTAAGTTTAATTAAAGAATATAATAATGTTGATAGTATTAGTGCTGGAGATAAAATACTAATTCCAACTTATGATGAATAATAAAGTTGAGGCTTTAAAATCTTTATACAAACCTTATCGTTACACCATAAGAGGAAAATGTACAATTTTAGAAACCACCAGTGGTAATTTTGTGGTTAAGAAAAAACCTAAGAATAAAGATATTCCCGGTCTCTTTAATTATTTGAAAAGCCGTAATTTTACTTTTTTCCCCGATATTTATACTGATAATCGGGATGATGAATATATTTATGAATACATCGAAGATGATAATTTAATCAATCCCCAAAAGAGTGAGGACTTAATTAATGTCGTAGGTCTTCTTCACTCGAAAACCTCCTTTAATAAAGAAGTTTCCGAAGAAACTTTTAAAGAAATATATGAGAATGTTAAAAATAACATTCTTTATTTAAAAGAATATTATTTAAAGTATTATGAACTGTTTTTGAATCCTATTTATATGAGTCCTTCGGAATATGAATTTGTCCGTAATTATTCCAAATTAAAGGCGGCGCTTAACTTTTCCGAAAGAGAATTAGATGAATGGTATAGTGAGGTTAACTCAAAAAAAGATGAAAGGATTAGTCTTATTCATAACAACTTAAGTTTAGATCACTACCTAAGAAGTGATAAAGATTATTTAATCAGCTGGGATAAAGCCAAATTTGATACGCCGGTTTTGGATTTAGTTAAACTCTATCAAAATAATTTTTGGGATATGGAATTTTCTTCTTTGTATAAAAGATATTTAAACATTTCCCCTTTGTCTAATTCCGAGCAACGTTTATTTTTTGTTTTAATTAGTATGCCACCCGAAATTAAATTTGAAGATAATGAATTTGAAAAGTGTAAACAAATGCGCAAATGTTTAGATTATGTTTATAAAACGGAAAATTTTTTAAAACCATACTATACGACTGATAGCGAAGAATAAGAAAAATATTTCAATAAATAGAATAAAAATATTGTAACGAAAGGGCAGAATAAAGGTAATAATTAATTGATAAAAAATTAAAATACATAAACCTAAGGCTAATAAAATATAAAAAGTGGGATTAGGTCTTGGTCGCATGATAATCACCTATATATAATATATTATAGGTGATTTATTTAGGTTCACAGTATAATAAATTTTCTAAAAAGCAAAAAAATTAAAAATTAGCACTCATATATTGACAAGTGCTAAACATAATATTATAATGTAATTAGCAATCAAAAATTAGGAGTGCTAATCGGGTGGTGATGAAAGTAAATGGACGAAAGGAAAAAAGCCTTATTAAAAGAAATAGTAGAAACTTATGTCAAAACAGTTAAACCGGTAGGGAGTAATTCTTTATGTAAGAAGTTAAAATGCTCTAGTGCGACAATTAGAAATGAAATGGCCGTTTTGGAAAACTTAGGTTATATTGAAAAAAACCATATTTCGAGTGGACGAATACCTAGTGAATTAGGTTATAAATATTATGTGGAAAATTTAATGCAGCCCAAAGATTTAACGGGTGAAGATATGTTAAAACTCCAAACCATTTTTGCTAATAATGAACTTAAAGTAAGTGATGCCGTTACAAGATGTTTAGAAATAATTAGTGATTTAACTAATTATACATCCGTTGTTTTAGGAAGAGGTAGTAGTGATAATCTTTTAAGGCAATTAAATATTATTGCTTTGGATCTGAATCGGGTGGTCGCTATTGTTTGTACGGATAAAGGCTTAGTGGAAAACAAAGAATTTATCATTCCCGATAATATTGATGCCAATGAAATAGTTAAAGTTGGTGAAATGGTTAATAAAATGTTAGTCGGAACACCGATTAGTCAAGTATCTGAAAAATTAGAATTTGAAATTAAACCGATAATTGCTAAAAAGGTTAAAGATTATGAAACAGTTTATAATATTTTCTATGATGCCTTCAATGATTTCTTAATTCATAATACCAATATTCATGTTTCGGGAAGAGTTAATCTTTTGAAAGAACCGGAATATGATAATACCACAAGTATTAAAAGAATTGCTTCTAAATTAGAAGATGAAGCTTTTAAGAAAATGGTTAGTGATATCGATGGGGGCGAAGATTTACAAATTTATATTGGTAAAGATAGTAATTTTGATGATAATGTGACAGTTATTAAGAAAAAATATAAAACTGATGGTGAAGAAGGAACAATCGCGATTATTGGGCCTAAAAGAATGGAATATGAAAGAGTTGTTTCACTTCTAAATTATATGGTCGATAGAATTGAGGGAAAAGATGGAAAATAAGGAAGAGATTGAAGTATTAGAAGAAAAAGAAGGAAAGAAGAAAAAAGAACATAAAAAAGAAAATAAAGAATTATTAAAATTAGAAGAAGAAAAAAGACTTCTAAATGATAAGCTTTTACGGGTTAGTGCCGAAATGCAGAATATGAAAAGAAGATATGAGGAAGAACTTGCTAAAAGTTATAAATATAGTGGGGAAGAGGTAATAGAGAGTTTACTACCCGTCATTGATAACTTTGAAAGAGCTATTAAATTAGATGATAGTAATCTATCCGATGAATTATCGAAATTCCTAGAGGGATTTAAAATGATTTATGGTAATGTTCTAAATATCTTAAATAATTTAGAAGTTAAAGAAATTGAAGTTTTACATAAGCCTTTTGATCCAACGATGATGGAAGCCGTTTTAACTAGTCATGAAGATGGTGTGGAAGCGGGAATAGTTATTGATGTTATGCAAAAAGGTTATATGTATAAAGATAAAGTTATAAGAGTCGCTATGGTAAAGGTTAGCGAATAATACTCAAAAGAAAGAAAGGAAATGATATATAATGAGTAAAATAATCGGAATCGATTTAGGAACAACAAATAGTTGTGTTGCTGTATTAGAAGGAGGAGAACCAAAAGTTATTCCTAATAGTGAAGGTAATAGAACAACTCCTTCAGTTGTAGCCTTTAAAGGAGATGAAGAATTAGTTGGTGAAACGGCGAAAAGACAAGCCGTTACAAATGTTAAAAATACTATTTCTTCAATTAAAAGAAAAATGGGTACTAGTGAAAAAGTGGAGGCTAATGGTAAAAAATATACTCCTGAAGAAATTAGTGCTAAAATTTTAGGAAAATTAAAGAAAGATGCCGAGAGTTATTTAGGCGAAAAAGTAACTAAAGCCGTTATTACGGTACCAGCTTACTTTAATGATGCCGAAAGACAAGCCACTAAAAATGCAGGTAAAATTGCTGGTTTAGATGTGGAAAGAATTATCAATGAACCAACAGCTGCCGCTTTAGCTTATGGTCTTGATAAACAAGATAAACTTCAAACTATCTTAGTTTATGACTTAGGTGGTGGAACATTCGATGTTTCTATTCTTGAACTTGGTGATGGGGTATTTGAAGTTAAAGCAACAAGTGGTAATAATCGTCTTGGTGGTGATGACTTTGATGAAAGAATCAGTGATTATTTAGTTAGCGAATTTAAGAGTGAACATGGTGTTGATTTAGCAAAAGATAAAATGGCTATGCAAAGAATTAAAGATGCTGCTGAAAAAGCTAAAAAAGATTTATCTGGTATGACTAATGCTCAAATTAGTTTACCATTTATTGCCCAAAGTGATGAAGGTCCACTTCATATGGAAATGAGCTTATCAAAAGCTAAGTTTGAAGATTTATGTCGTGATTTATTTGATTCAACTTTGGAACCAGTAAGAAAAGCTTTAAAAGATGCTAAACTTACAAGTAAAGATATTGATAAAGTAATTTTAGTTGGTGGTTCAACTCGAATTCCTTATATTCAAGAATTAGTTAAAAAAGAATTAGGTCAAGAACCAAATAAAGGTGTTAACCCTGATGAAGTAGTGGCTATGGGTGCGGCTATTCAAGGTGGTGTTTTAACTGGTGAAGTTGATGATATCGTTTTACTTGATGTTACACCATTATCATTAGGTATTGAAACATTAGGAAATGTAATGACTGTCCTAATTCCAAGAAATACAACTATTCCAACAAGTAAGAGCCAAGTATTTAGTACAGCTGCTGATAATCAACCTGCTGTAGATATTCATGTTTTACAAGGTGAAAGACCAATGGCGTATGATAATAAAACTTTAGGTAACTTCCAACTTACCAATATACCTCCTGCTAAAAGAGGAATTCCGCAAATCGAAGTTACATTCGATATTGATGCTAATGGTATAGTTAATGTTAAAGCTAAAGATTTAGGCACAGGAAAAGAACAATCTATAACAATTACTTCAAGTACTAACCTTTCTGATGAAGAAATCGATAAAATGATGAAAGAAGCTGAGGCTAATAAAGAAGCTGATGAAAAGAGAAAAGAAGAAGCCGAAGTAAGAAATAATGCGGATTCAATGATTTTCCAAACAGAAAAAGCTTTAGAAGATTTAGGCGATAAAGTAGAGGCTTCCGATAAAGAAAAAGCTGAAGACTTAGTTAAAGAATTAAAGAAAGAACTTGAAGGTAGTGACATTGATAAAATTAAAGAAAAAACTGAAGAATTATCTAAAACCGCGATGGATTTAGCGGCTAAAGTTTATCAAAGTGCTAATCCAAACAATGCTACTACAGAAGAGGCAAGTTCTAACACTTCTAAGAAAGATGATGTTGAAGAAGCAAAATTTGAAGAAAAATAAAAGATTAGGTTCTAGTAAACTAGAGCCTAACTTTTAGTTATAGAAAGGTAATTTTAATGGCAAAAACAAGAAAAGAATTTAAAGACATTTACAAATGGAATGTGACGGATTTATATAAAAATGATAAGGAAGCTTTAAAGGAAATAAAAAGTTTAGAAAAAGATATTCTTGCTTTAGATAAATATAAAGGTCATATTTTAGATAGTGCCGATAGTTTATTTAATGTTTTAAATACGGATACTTTATTAGAGAAGAGAATTGAAAGAATATATACTTATGGTCATATTAATAATGATGCCGATACTAAAGATGTTAATTTTCAAACTATTTATGGCTTAGCTAGAAATATCTATACAAAATATTTAGAACATTCATCATATATTGTGCCAGAACTATTAAAAGGAGAATATGATTTAGTTTTAAAATATATTAAAGAAAATAAAAACTTAAAACCTTATGAAAGAACTTTAAAACATATTTTCCGAAATAAAGACCATATATTAAGTGAAGAAGTAGAAAGCGCTTTAGCAAGCTACGCTAATTTATTTTCGGCACCTGATGAAATAATGCAAACATTAAGTGATAGTGATTTTACTTTTGATAATATAAATGTTGATGGTAAAGAAGTAGAACTTACGGAAAGTAATTATTCAGTTTATATTAAAGACTCTAATCGTGATGTTCGTCTTGCCGCCTTTAATTCTTTATATAAAACTTATGGTAAATTTAAAAATACTATTGCAACTATTTTAAAAAATGAAGTAGAAAAGAATGTGGCTAATGCGAAATTAAGAAAATTTAATAGTAGTTTAGAAGCCTCATTATTTCCTAATGAAATTGATCCTAAGGTTTATCATAATTTAATTACCGGTGTTCATAAACACTTACCATCTTTGTATAAATATTGGGAGTTAAAAAGAAAAGAATTAAATTTAGAAGAAATACATATTTATGATACTTATGCAGATATAAGTGAAAAAGATCATAAAAAATATACCTTTGAAGAAGCTAAAGATTTAGTTTTGAAGGCTGTTGAACCTCTAGGAGAAGGGTATCAAAAAGACATTTCGCAAGCATTTACAAAGGGTTGGATTGACTCATGTAATAATGAAGGTAAAAGAGGTGGGGCCTATTGTACCGCTTGCTATGAAGTTCATCCTTATGTTTTATTAAGCTTTGAAAATGATCTGCAAAGTGTGTCTACTTTAGCTCATGAACTCGGTCATGCGATGCATTACTATTATGCTTGTCAAAACCAATCTTATCAAGATTATGGTTATAGCATTTTTGTCGCCGAAGTAGCTAGTCAAACTAATGAAATATTATTAAACCGTTATTTACTTGATCATGCAAGTTCCAAAAGGGAAAAATTAAAAATTATAGATAATTTATTATTAGGAATAAAAGCTTCTATATTTAGACAAACAATGTTTGCCGAATTTGAATTATTTATTCATGAATATACCGAAAAAGGTAATGTCTTAACTTATGAAAATATGATAGATAAATATTATGAATTAAATAAACTTTATTTTGGTCCAAAAGTTATCTGTGATGATTTAATTAAATATGAATGGGAAAGAATTCCACATTTCTATTTAAACTTTTATGTTTATCAATACGCTACGAGTTTTACGGCAGCCATAAGTTTAGCTAATAAAATTTATGATGGTGATATTGAAACTCGAGATAAATATTTAGAATTTTTAAAATTAGGTTGTACTAAAAACCCGATTGATTCTTTAAAAGTAGCGGGAATTGATATGACAACTAATAAAGTTTTAGATGATGCCATTAAATTTATGGATGAACTTTTAGAGATGTATGAAGAATTACAAGGAAGTGATAAAGCGTGAATAAAAAAGATTATTATGAAATTTTAGGAGTTTCCAAAGACGCTAGTGATGAAGAAATAAAAAGAGCTTTCCGGGTTTTAGCCAAAAAATATCACCCAGATGTTAATAAAGAACCGGGAGCCGCCGATAAATTTAAAGAAATAGGAGAAGCATACCAAGTATTATCTGATAAAAATAAAAGAGCCCAATATGACCAATATGGTCATGCCGCTTTTGAAAATGGTGGCGCTTCTAACTTTGATATGGGAGATATCAACTTAGATGATATTCTATCTAGTATTTTTGGGGGAAACTTTAGTGGCCATTTTTCTTCTTTCTCTGACTTAGGAGGATTTGGTCAAAGAAGAAGTTCTTCTAAAAGAGCTAGACGGGGTGATGATTTATTAATGCGCATTCGTCTTACTTTTGAGGAGGCCATTAAGGGTTGTAAAAAAGATATTAAAGTAAATGTTAGTGAAGAATGTGATAAATGTCATGGAGCTGGTGGCTTTGGAGAATCTCGTTGTCCTACTTGTAATGGTTTAGGAGTTGTAAGAGATGAACAAAGAAGTTTATTTGGTCTTATTCAAACCCAAAAGACTTGCCCCGAATGTGCAGGAAGTGGCCAAGTTTTTAAAGAAATTTGTAATGAATGCCATGGAGAAGGTCGCGTAAATAAAAATAAAACTTTAACTATTACAGTACCAGCTGGTGTTGATAATGGTAGTCAACTTCGTCTAAGTGGTAAAGGTGAAGCCGGAATAAATGGGGGACCCAATGGCGATATCTATTTAGAATTTGTTGTGGAAGATCATAAATATTTTGAAAGACATGATGATGATATTTATTTAGAAGTTCCAATTACGATAACCGATGCTATTTTAGGTTGTAAAAAAGAAATACCTACTTTAGATGGTAATGGTTATATCGAAATTAAACCAGGAACCCAAAATTATACCAAATTAAAACTAAAGGGTAAAGGTGTTAAAGGAGTTAATAGTAGAGTACCTGGTGATATGTATGTGGTTGTAAATGTTATCATTCCGACTAAACTTACCAAAACTCAAAAAGATTTATTAAAAGAGCTTTCAGAAACTGATTTAGAAAGTGAACCTGAATTTAAGGATTTCCAAAGATCATTGAAATAAATGGTCTTTTTTGTTTCTCTAAAAAAATTTTTTCTATAAAAGTTAGAGAAATTACTTTTAATTCGACAAAATAAAAGAAAGTTCGACAAATGTTGTCAAAACTTCCTATGGACTTTTAATAGATAGATGTGCTTTAATAATAAGTCGAGACGAGAAGTCTTGCCGAATCCAGGAATTTTGGGAAATCCAAAGCGAATAAGAAAATAGTTTTGAGATAATATCCTATTTTAAAAAACGGTTTTTTTCCTTTTCACCTCAAATAATAAAAAATAGTCTTCTTATTCAGATTAGATTTCAGTTAGGATAGCAAATTACCTGTAGACAATAATTTCTCGTTTCCTAATTAGGATTATACAACAAAAATGATATAAAGGAAAACTTTTTATTAAAGAAAGGAGCTATTTTATAAAACAAAAAATTATGGCTATTCTTAAAGGTATTATTTTTATAATATTATTGCTATTATTTGTTTTATTAATTATAGAAAGAAATAAAAAACCTACAATCTATAAAATAAATAGTAGAGATGATAATATTAAGATAAATGGCCTAATGGTTAAAACTAACACTGATTTATTTTTAGGCTTGTCTTTTGACAAATCCACCACAGGATATTATAAAAAAGAATTGTATAGTCAAAAAGATAATCAATTACTTGGAAGTACTTATGAATATTCTCTAGTGGTTGATAATTATGATCTATACAATGAATTTATAAATTTAGATAATTCTTTATATCTTCGTCTTTATCAAAGTAATAATTCGCAAGATTATATTGAAGTCTCATTAAAATTAGAACCAGGATATCAAAATAGTTTAAGAAAAAGTTTTAAAAAGAATGATAATACTATCTTAACTAGATCAGAAGAATTTAGAAATAAATTGAATTTAAAAATTTCGATGGAATCTAATTATTATAGTTATACTGAAAATAATATTTATTATAGTTATCTTCCCGAAGAAAATAAATTAATAATAGCGGATTATTCTAATCCTCATGAAAGCAACATTTATCAATATGATTTTTCTTTCTTATCTTTAACTTATAGTAATGTTGTAGATAATAAAGAAAATTATATTATAGAATATTATGAAAATGGTCATTCTTGTTTAAAAGGAAAGTGTGAAAAAGAAGATGAAAAATTAAAAATATTTATTGATTTAGTTCATAATTTATTAAAATGATAATATTTTTGACTTCCATAAATTGACATATTTTTTTCTTTTTAATATAATGTCTATAAGGGATGATGCCTAATGAAACCAGTAACATTAGTAAAATTAAAAATGAAAAAAACTTATAAAGCATTTTTAACTTTTATTGGTTTTTTAATTATTGGCGTTTCTTCTTTAGGCATTTTGTATTTATTCTACGACAAAGTAATTGACCCTTCTAATGATATTGAAGTTAATGGGGCATTATCTATTAATTATATTGATGGCAAATCTTTTAATAGTGAAAAAAATAAACAAATTAAATTTTCGATTTCTAATAGTAGTGAAGAAGTTCAATACTATAATATTGTCTTTTTAAAGGTCCGAGGTTCTGGAAGTTATCAACTTCTTTATAATGATTCTGTGGTTATGAATGGATCTTTAGAAACGATTGATGAAGTTATTACAGATTCTGTAAGTATTGATGCTTTAGAAACTAAAGTTTATACTTTAGAACTGGAAAGTTCGGAAAATGAAATTTTAAAAGGCCTTTTAAATGTGCGCCTTCAAAAAGGAAAAGTGGAGACCTTTGCGGATGTTATCTTAAAAAATAATTCCGCTAGTGAAAACCCTCTAACCAAAGTGGGTACTGATATTGCTGTCGAAAATGAAGGTTTAATTAAAAGTAGTGATGATATTGGAGTATCTTATTATTTTCGAGGCAATATTCCTAATAACTATGTCAAAATTAATGATTTATTATGGCGAATTGTCAGAATTAATGGTGATGGGACAATTAGATTAATCTTAAATGATGCCATTAAAAATACAATTAATTACTATAACGCTAGTGAATTAAAAACTGATTTTAGTGATTCTTCTATTTATTCTTATTTAAATAGTTGGTTTGAAGAAAATTTACGTAATTATTTAAAATATATTGCTAATACCCGTTATTGTAATGATGTAAGTCATGATGATGCCTATAATTATTTAAATTATACCCGAATTGTAACGAATAAAATTCCCACTTTAAATTGTTTGAGTAATTCCATTACCAGTAAATTAGGAATTCTTTCGATTGATGAAGTTATCTTGGCGGGGGCTAGTCCAGATAAAAGTAATAGTGAATATTATTTATATAATGCTAGTCTTACAGATTCTTGGTTTACTATGAGTGGCGCTAAGGGTAGTGATACGAGTTTAAATTTATTTATGATTGATCAAAACGGAAAAGTAAGAAGTGACATTGCCGGTAGTACTTATCATAGTATTCGGCCTGTTATTAATTTGGTTAAGAATACTGAGGTAACGGGAAGTGGAACTTTAGAAGATCCTTATTTATTAAAAGAAGAATAATTTGCCATCTGTAAATTATTGTGTTATAATAAGTGTCAACATTTGCATAATTATATGTAAAGCAAATGCAAGGCACTTATTTTTATTATTAGTAAGTGATAAAATATATTTGTGGTGAGAAAATGAAACTAATTAATGACATAATTTATTTTATTAGATCTTTGAGTTTAGTTGATGTTGTCTTTTTTGTTGCCATAATTGTTTTATTGATTTTATTAGTAACATTAGTTTATTTTATTAAAATTAATAATGATATTTTAACGGAAGATGATTTTTTTAAAGAATTAGCTGATGATAAAAGTGAAAAAAAAGAAGAAAACGTTGTTAAAATTAAAGAAGAAGAAAAGCCAAAAGAAGATGTTCGGGAAGAGTATAATGATGAAGAAGGAGAACTATTAGATCTAAAAAGTTTAACTAAGAAACTGGAAGAAGAAGCCATTCATCCTCTAGGCATTACTGAATATGAAAAAGATCAAGAAGAAAAAGCTATAATTAGTTATGATGAACTTTTAAAAAATAAAAATAAATATGCCGTAAATTATGAAAAAGAAGAAGTTTTAGATGATTTAGTAGTTAAAAAAGTTGATTTGAATGATTTAGTAAATAAAAATATTGTTGATGAAGTAAAAGAAGTAAGGGTAATTAGTTATGAAAAAGAAGAAGCATTCTTAAATGCTTTAAAGGAACTTAACAAATTACTTAATTAAAGGGTGGTTTTATGTTAGTTTATATTGAGACTTTTGGATGTAAAGTCAATGCTTATGAATCAAACTATATAAAACAGTCACTAGAAGCTAGTGGCTTTCTTTTTACAACGGAAATAAAAGATGCTGATGTGGTGGTCGTTAATACTTGTACTGTAACCAATACAGCAGATAGTAAATGTAAGAAATTTGTAAGAAGAGTAAGAAGAGAGAATCCCCATTGTGTTTTAATCGTGGCGGGATGCAGTACCCAAAATAATGCTTCCGATTATGAAAAAATGGATATTGATATTCTTTTAGGCAATCGTTATAAGTCTAAAATTCCGGAATTACTAGATAATTATTTGAAGACCAAAGAAAAATATAGTTTTGTGGATAATAATCGCAATTTAACTTTTGAAAATATGGAAATAAATGATTTTAATCATACGAGAGCTTTTATTAAAATTCAAGATGGTTGTGATAATTTCTGTTCTTATTGTATCATTCCTTTTATGAGGGGGAAATGTCGGAGTAAAAATTTTGAAGAAGTCATTGAAGAAGCTCAAAAATTGTCTTCAAATCATCAAGAAATTGTCTTAACTGGTATTCATACAGGTTCTTATAATGATAATGGTAAAGATTTAGTAGATGTCATTGAAGCTATTTCGGCATTACCAAATATCAAAAGAATTAGACTATCTTCCGTAGAAATAACTGAGTTAAATGAAAAATTTATGGATATGCTAAAACATAATGCCAAATTTTGTAGTCATTTACATATTCCTTTGCAAGCAGGTAGTGATCATGTTTTAAAATTGATGAACCGGAAATATGATTTAGATTATTATTTTAAGAAAATTTCGGAAATTAGAAAAATTAGACCTGATATTGCCATTTCAACCGATATTATTGTGGGCTTTCCGGAAGAAACAGATAAAGATTTTAGGGATACATATGAAAATGCCCAAAAACTTAAATTTAGTAAAATTCATGTATTTCCTTATTCTAAACGAAGTGGCACTAAAGCAAGTTTAATGAAAGAAGTATCATCTATTGAAAAGACCAGTCGGGCCCATAAATTATTAGAATTATCCGACATTTTAGAAAAAAAATATAATGATACATTTAAAGGTAAATATTTAGATGTTTTAGTAGAAGAAGTAAAAGATGGCAAAAGTATAGGTCATTCTGGAAATTATATTCGTGTTGAAATTCCCGAAGAATTAGAAAAAAATACTATTTATAAATATTTATACAAATAAAAAAGGCATCCCTTTAAAGGATGTCAATTTTTTTAAAATTTTCGGTATAAACCAATAGCTTTACCTAAAATTACACAGTTATCTAAAATAATTGGGGCCATTGTGTCATTTTCTGGTTGTAATCTTATATGGCCATTTTCTTTGTAAAAGGTTTTAATAGTGGCTTCGTTTTCCATTGTCATTGCTACAACAATGTCACCATTTTTAGCCGTGCTTTGTTTTTGAACAATTACATAATCGCCATCATAAATTCCGGCCTTAATCATACTTTCCCCACTAACATGAAGTGTAAAAATAGTTGCTGATGCTGGAACTAAAGATGCGGGAAGATCAAAGAATTCATTTGGTTGTTCAATCGCTGTGATAGGATTTCCCGCTGTAATCTTTCCTAGTAGAGGAACTTTAATTACATCTTCATTTTGAGCTAAGTACTCATTTTCGCATAAAATTTCAATGGTGCGGAATTTATTGCTTGTTGTTTTGATATAACCCATACTTTCAAGGTTTTTTAAATGAACAAAAACTGTCGCAGGACTGCTTAAGCCAACGCCTTTACAAATCTCTCTAATTGCAGGTGGATAACCATGTTCAGCTGTGAATTTTTTGACAAAATCTAAAATTTCATTTTGTCTTTCTGTAAGCTCTTTAGTTTTCATTATATCATCTCCTTAAAATTATTTTACAACAATTAATTAATAATGTCAAACAAATGTTTAAAATTATTTAAAATTTATTTTTACTCTTGAAAACAAACTAATGTTTTGATATTCTAAATACAGAAAGAAGAGGAGTGATATAATGAAAAATAAGTTAAAACATTTTGGAGGTTTAATTTTGTTTTATGCCGTCATAGTTTTTGGAGTATTGCTCCTGAATGCCCGGTTTTATTATTTAAATAATAATGTTCCGGAAACGAATATTATAGCAATGAATGAGTAAATTCATTGTTTTATTTTGAAAATAAGTTTATAATAATATTAGAAGGTAGTAATATGAAGAAGAAAGTTTTAGTTCTATATGCTCGTTATGGTTCTGGTCATGCTGCCATTGCCGAATATGTGGCTAATTATATTAAAGATAGAAATTCTAATTGGGTAGTTAAGTTACTCGATATTAGTGATTATGGTAATTGGCTTGGCCGTACCGGAATTAAAGTAATGGACTTTGTTGGTAAACATCGAACTGCTTTAATTTTCAATTTTTTCTATGAGTTAAGGGATCACCGGATTTCTACCATGGGAGATAATGCTATTACGAAAAGAAGTTATGATAATAAGAGACTACGGAAAGTAATTACGGATTTTAATCCAGATGTCGTTATTTCTTCTCATTTTTATTGCAGTAATATTATTACCTATTACAATAAATTAGGACTTATTAAAACGAAATTATATACCATTATTACGGACTATCGGACTCATGAATGTTGGATTAGAAATAAAAAATTAGAAGATGGGTATATTGTTGGTAATGAAGTAGTTAAAGAAGAATTAGTGGAAAGAGGCGTTGACCATAAAAAAATATATGCTTTTGGCTTACCGCTAAACTTAGAAAAAATTCATCACCTAGATGATAAAAATGTTATTTATAAAAGATATAATCTTAAAGGCAAAAGAAAAGTCTATTTATTTTTTGGTGGTTCTTCTACCGGTAGTATGTATTATTATGATTACTTTAAGGCTTTAGCTAAATTGAATATCGATGTCGATGTTATTTTTATCAGTGGGCGTAATGAAAAATTAAAAGAAAAATGTGCTAATTATGTTCTTAAAAATAATATTTCTAATATTCAAGTGCTTGGTTACTCTAATGACGTTTTAAATTTGATGAAAATAAGTGATTTAGTAATTTCCAAACCTGGCGGAGCTACGGTAACCGAATGTTTAGAAATGCGGGTTCCGATGTTATTAGTGCCTGGAGTGGGTGGTCAAGAAAAATATAATGCTCGGTTTATGACTCGGAAAAGATATGGTATCAAGGTTCGAAATATTTGGGCCTTTAAAAGAGTTTTAAAAAGACTAGAAGCAAGTCCTCTAACTTTAAAGAAAGCTAAAGAAAGATTAAATAAATTAGATGATAATAAGTCAGTAGAAAAAATTTATAATTTAATTAATAAAGGATAAGGAAGTAGGTAGTATGAGTAAAAAAGATAACTTAATTATAAAAAATTTACAAATGTTGGGTTTAGATATGATAAAAGAAGCCGGCAGTGGGGATGTAGGTCTTACAATGGATTCAGCCAGAGTGTTCTATACTTTATTTATGAAACATCTTAATTTTGAACCTCATAAACCTAACTTTATTAATCAAGATCGTCTTTTAGTAAGTAGTCACTTTTTACCTTTATATTATGCTTCCCTTTATTTATTTCAAAAGAATTTAACGATTGAAAATTTAAAAGATTATAAAAAGTTTTCTTCGGTAACTCCTGGTTATTCTTCTTCCATAACCCCATCTGTTTTAGTGGGAAATAGTGCTTTTGGAGGGGAAATCGGAGAAGCGGTGGGCACTTCTCTTGGGCAAAGATATATTGAGGCTCTAATTAAAAAAGAAGATAAAAAAAATGAGTTAATCAATTTTAAAACTTATGTTATTTGTACGATGCAAGATTTAATGAGTGGTACGGCTTATGAGGCTTTATCTTATGCTGCTGCGAGTGACTTAAAAGATTTAATTATTTTAGTAATTAATGATGGCATTAGTAAAGATAGTGGGACTAAAACTGTCTTTAATGAAGAGTTAACGGACCGCTTTATTTCTCTAAATTTTGATATTGATACCATTAATGATAATTTAAGTTCTCTTGATGGAGCCATTGATGATGCTAGACATAGTAAGAAAAGTTGTGTTATTGTCATTAATACTACATATGGTCAAGATACGAGTCGAGAAGATACTAATCTTTATTATAATGAACCTTTAGATGATGAAGAAATGGCCTCTTTAAGAAAAGAATATGGTTTAAATGCCCCTTTTATGGTTTTAGAAGAAGTTAAAATGGAAATTAAAGAAGCCTTAAATAAAAGACTGGGTAGATACTTAAAAAGATGGTATGAATTGAAAGAAGAAAGCCTAGAAGATGCTAAAATTAAAGAAATTATTGATTTTCTAGAAACAAGAAAAACGAAACTAAGCTTTAAAGCCGACAATATTAAAATAAATGATAACTATGATGAAGAATTAATTTTAAGTAATAGTAAAATTTTAAATATTTTAGCAAGTAAAAGCCCTTTTGTTTTATGTGGTAGTAATGATAATTTTGTTTATACTAAAGCCAATATTAATAAGTCCTCTATTATGTCTAAAGATAATCCAACGGGGCGCAATATCTTATTTGGATCAAGAACTTTAGCAATGGGGAGTATTTCTTTAGGCCTTGCAAGTTTAGGTTTTAAAGTTTTCCTAAGTGCACCTTTAGTGGATGAAGCTTATCTTAAACCTTTTATTAAACTTGCAACCTTAAATAGCCTAGCAATTAATTATATTTTTACTAATGATACCTTCTTAGATACTTATGAAGGTAATGGCTTTAGTGCTTATGATGAGATTAGTAATTTAAGAAGTATTCCTAATTTAATCAATTTTCGGCCAGCCGATATTAATGAAATTCTAGGCGTTTATGAAACTTTAAGCAATTATCATAAAACTAGTACCATTATTATTAGCAGTAATAAAGTCAAAAAATTAAATGGAACTAATCCTAAATATGTCTTAGCGGGTGCTTACCGGGTTAGAAAAGAAAGAGAAGATGCTAATGCCATTATTATTACGAGTGGTAGTGAAGTACCTTTTGCTTTAAGACTTGCCTCAGAACTTGCTCCATATGGTCTTGATATGCGGGTTATTTCCATGCCTTCGGCTGAATTATTTGCGCTGCAAAATGAAAAATATAAAAATATGTTACTGCCCCATCAAGTTAAAACCTTTACTTTAGAATTTTCTTCAACAGATTTCTTTAATAAATATGCAACTAGTCCTGAATATGTTTTAGGTTTAACTAAATACTCAGAAGGTGGTAGTAAAGAAGAATTATTAAATTATCATAATCTAGATTTAGATTATCTTAAAACCAAAATTTTAACTTTAATGAAAAGTTAATTCTTCGCCAAAATGTGACAATTATTTCCTTTAGTTTTTTATATAATAGACTAAAGGTGAGTATTTTGAGAACATTTTATATATTTAAAATTAAAAGAGAAATGACAATTTTAACCAAAGAGATTCCTTATAATTTATATCACACTATTGAAAGTATGTATTATATCGATAGTTTTAATATGGGAACCTCTTTTAAAATTTATGATGAAATTTTTGCTTCATTTGATCCTTCTTATCTTAATAAAAGAATTTATAACTTATTTAAAAATAATCGTTATTATAAATATTATGATAAAAAACATATCATTTATAATCCCTATAAACCAGAAGAAAGTATTTTAAAAGTTTATAATAGTCATATCATTTTGAAATCAAATGCCATCAATCCATCTTTGCTAATCAATTATTTAGGAAGTGATAACTTATTTGTTTGTGATTTTAAAAATAAAGATTATTTTTGGTTAAATGAGTTTGTAAGGTAGATAATATTGTGTTAAAATAAAATAGTGATGAATAATGAAGTTTAAAATAAATGACTATGTTATTGAATATGAAGTAATTAAAAAAGATAATAAAAACCTTTATTTTCGCTTTGATGAAAATTGTAAGTTAATTATAACAGCTCCTAGATTTATTAGTGATGCTGAAGTTAAAAATTTAATTACTAAAAATTCGAGTGCTATTTTAAAGATGTATGAAGAAGCCAAAATTAGAGAAGAAAAAGTAGGCGAGTTTTACTATTTAGGAAAAACTTATCAAGTGACTTTTGATAATCGGCTTACAGAAATAAAATTTGAAGATGATACCATTGTGGGTCATGATGAAGAGGCCATCAATAAATTTTATGATGATGAATGTAAAAGGGTATTTGAAGAAGAAATAGCCATTTGTCAAAAATGTTTTAATAATCTTCCTCCTTTTACTTTAAAAATTCGGAAGATGCGGACTCGTTGGGGGGTATGTAATCCGCATAAAAAAACCATTACTTTAAATAGTGATTTACTTAAAAAAGATATATCTTTAATCGATTATGTTATTATTCATGAAATGGCTCATTTTTATGAGGCTAATCATAGTAAAGAATTTTGGCATATAGTAGAGGAGGCTATTCCCGATTATAAAGAAAGAAGAAAGAGATTACGCCATTTCTAGGCCTATCTTTTTTATTTTAAAAGATATTGTCAAAAATTGTTTAGTTTATTATAATAAAGTTGGTGAAAAAAATGGAAATAACTAGTCCTAATAATGAAAAAGTTAAAGCTTGGCAAAAATTAAAGCAAAAAAAATATCGCGATTTAGAAGGATTATTCTTAATCGAAGATGAGCATTTAATTAGTGAAGCTTTAAACCATCATTTAGTGAAAGAAATAATTACTAATGATCCTAGTTTAACTTATCCTATTTCCACCTATTATGTAACTGATCATATAATGAAACTTTTAACTGATCAAGTAAGTGGAGCCAAAGTAATCGGGGTTTCCAAAAAAATTAAAGAAGAAGAAATAAAAGGTAATCTAATCATTTTAGATAATATTCAAGACCCAGGTAATTTAGGAACCATCATAAGAAGTGCGGTGGCTTTTAATTTTGAAACCCTCGTTTTATCTAATGATACTGTCGATATTTATAATCCGAAAGTCATCAGATCCACTGAAGGCATGCTTTTTAATCTTAACATTATTAGAACGGATATTATACCATTTTTAAAAAGTTTAGATTCTACTTATTTAAAAGTAACTACTGATGTTAAAAGTGGTAAAGATATTAAAGGTTTAAATAAAAAACCAATGGCTTTAGTAATTGGAAATGAAGGAAAGGGTGTAAGGGAAGAAGTAGCCAGCCTTTGTGATGAAAAAGTGCATCTTGAAATGACTAAGATTTGCGAAAGTTTAAATGCCGGAGTCTCTGCCAGCATTTTAATGTATGAGGTTTTTCATGGATAACTATGTCTTGATTGGAAAAATTATTAATTCTTTTGGTATTAAAGGTGAAGTTAAAATACTTTCTTCTTTTGAATATAAAGACCGCATTTTAAAAAAGGGAAATTTTTTATACATTGGTCCTTTAAAAGAAAAAGAAGAAATCAAAAGTTATCGAGTGCATAAACATTATGATTTAATAAGTTTTACAGCCTATGATAATATTAATGAAATTTTAAAATATAAAGGTTTAAATGTTTATGGGAAAAGAAGTGATTTGCATCTTCTTCCTAGTGAATATTTAGTTAGTGATTTAATTGGTTATCAAGTTTATGATGAAGATATATTATTAGGAACAGTCATTGATTATGAAGAAAATAATAATATTTTATTAAAAGTAAA
Source organism: uncultured Bacilli bacterium (assembly GCA_947624695.1). Classification (GTDB taxonomy): domain Bacteria; phylum Bacillota_I; class Bacilli_A; order RF39; family UBA660; genus SIG200. Next base: position 3,765 of record CANQLN010000004.1, on the reverse strand, counting down.
AGGTGAAAAAGATTTCTATTTACCTTTAATTCCGAATTATGTTAAAGAAGTCTTAAAAGATGAAAAAATAATTAAAACTAATCATGGTCAAGATTTAATTCTTTAAAAGGAGGAGCAGCTTATGAAAATAGATATTTTAACTTTATTTCCCAAAATGTTTGAGGGTTTTTTAACGGAGTCCATTATTAAAAGAGCCATTAATGATGGCTTAGTGGAAATAAATATTATTGATTTTCGAAAGTATTCGCCTTTTAAACATCATCAAGTTGATGATACGCCTTATGGGGGAGGAGCAGGGATGGTTTTGATGTGTGAACCAGTCATTAGGGCGATTGAAGATATAAAGACTCCTGACTCTTTAGTAATTCTTACTTGTCCCCAAGGTCAAACTTATCACGAAAAAACGGCCCAAACTTTAAAGAATTATCATCATTTAATTATTGTCTGTGGTCATTATGAAGGATATGATGAACGCATTAGAAAGTTTGTCGATTTAGAACTTAGCATTGGGGATTATATTTTAACCGGTGGGGAAATTCCGGCGATGGCGATTACCGATTCCGTGGTCCGGTTAGTTGAAGGGGTAATTACCAAAGAAAGTTATGAAGAAGATTCTTTTACGAATAATTTACTCGATTATCCTACTTACACGAAACCAGCTTCCTTTAGAGGATTAGATGTTCCGGAAGTTTTATTAAGTGGGGATCATCAAAAAATTAAAGAATACCGGATCCAGGAGCAAATTAAAAGAACCAAAGAAAGACGCCCAGATTTAATGGAGGAAAAAGATGAAAATAAAGAAAACTAATGCGGAATTAAAAGTTATTGAAATAAAAGATGAAGATGGGTTAAAATTGCCTAATAAAGCCGGAAGTATAACGGTTTATGATGCAGATTTAAAAAAGAAAATTATTGCTGAAAGATTTGATAAAAGATATCGAAATTTAGTCTATTTAGTGATGAATTTAAATAATAATGATGATGCTGATGAGGAAGACGCTATAATAGTAAGAGATAAATTAGCTGAATTAAGAAATATTTTATTAAATAATTATAGTAAGCATATCACTAAAGCTAATTTAAATAGGTATTTAAAAATGCTTCTTTTATTAGAAGAGAAAATAGTTATTCCAGAAAGGCATAGAGGTCGCTAATGAAGTGGGAGAAATCATGTGGAACCATTATTTGTGATGGGGATAAAGTTTTATTAATTGCGAGTCTTCAAGGAGATTGGGGATTTCCTAAAGGTCATGTAAATGAAGGAGAAACTGAAGAAGAAACGGCTTTAAGAGAAACTAAAGAAGAAACTAATTTAGATGTAATTATTGATAAAGATAAAAGATTTATGATTACTTATTCTCCTAAAGAAGGCGTGATGAAAGATGTTATCTATTTTAAAGCTCATCTAAAGACTCAAGATATTAAATTACAAGAAACGGAAATTTCTAACTATAAATGGGTTTTGCCAAAAGATGTTGTTAGTTATTTAAAATATCCCGAAGCGAAAGAAATGTGGCAAAATATCCAAGATAAATTATTTTAGGGAAGAACTCTTGCCAAACCTTGGGTAGATGTGCTATAATTACTAGCGAACCTTGAAAAGGTGTATAGGTATGTAATCCGCTTAAGTTTAATATATATTAATGATTACAGGTAATAATTTTAGAAAGGAAGTGGGAATGATGGCAAATTTAGTTGATAAAATCAACGAACGTCATATTCGTAAAGACATTCCAGAATTCCAAGTTGGAGACACAGTTCGGGTTGATGTTTGGGTAAAAGAAGGTAAAAAAGAAAGAATCCAAGCTTTTGAAGGCTTAGTAATAGCTAAAAAAGGTGGAAGTGTATCTGAAACTTTCTCTGTTCGTAAAACATCAAGTGGTGTAGGAGTAACCAGAATATTTCCGGTTAATGCCCCTACTATCGATAAAATAACTGTTGTTAAAAAAGGAATGGTTAGAAGAGGTAAACTTTACTTTATTAAAAATATGCGTAAAGAATACAAGGTTAAAGAAAGAAATTAAGGAATTAGCCTTAATTTCTTTTAATTTGAAGAAAGTGGGAAAAATGAAAATAGTTAAAGAACTAATGCCTTATGTTATTATCGTTTTAATAGTGGTTTTAATAAGAACCTTTATCATAACTCCTATTGCCGTGCAAGGAGATAGTATGGTTCCTACTTTAAAAGGGAATGAATTAATGCTTTTAAAGAAATATGATAAAGACTATCAAAGATTTGATATTGTAGTTGTCGATAAAAGTGTTTATAAAGATAGCTTAATTAAAAGAGTTATTGGTCTTCCTGGGGAAACCATTGAATATAGTCATAATAAATTGTATATAAATGGTAAAGAATTAGAAGATACTTATGCTGATGGAGAAACTGAAAGTTTTAAAACTATTACTTTAGGAGAAGATGAATATTTCTTAATGGGTGATAATAGAGAAGTTTCTTTAGATAGTCGGATTCTAGGCCCGATTAAAAAAGATAAAATTAAAGGAACAGTAGGGATTATTCTTTATCCATTTAATCGCTTTGGTAAAGTTAAATAGGTTACTTTTTTAAGTAACTTTTTTCTAATCTAGAAAGAAAATGGAATATGGATGATATATTAGAAACGACTTTATGCCTTTTAGTTAAAGAAAAAGAAAAGATAAAAAAGTTAAATTAGTTTTTCATTTGTATTTAGCAACTAAATGGGAAGGGACTCCCAAAGAAACTGAAGAAATGATCCCGAAATGGTTTAATATTGCTAATATTCCTTATGATGAAATGTTTCCTGATGATAGATATTGGTTACCCTTAATTTTAGCGGGTCAAAAAATTGATGCTTATTTTGACTTTGATGAAGATTGGAATTTACTTCCGAAAGATATTAAAGAACTTCAAGAAAGAGAAGATGAAAATTATTTAACTATTAAAAGATAAAATTGCTTAAAAATTAAGTAATTTTTCTTTTAATTATTGTAAAAACAAAAGTTTGCTGATATAATGTTTTTAGGAGGGAAATTTATGGCTTTGAATAGTAATTTAATTCTAAAAGAAATTTCTTTAAATAATTATGAAAATATGCTATCTAAATTATTTGATTAACCAAAATATATGGTAAAATAGGAATAGAGAAGTAAATTTTAAAGGAGTAACTATGATTAAAATTAAAGAAAATAATAAAAATGTTGCCGAGTTTAATTTATTATATGATTCAGTGGGCTGGGGTGCATATGATAATGATATTTCTAAAAAAGCTTTAGATAATACCTTTTATTCCATAAGCGTTTATGATGATAATGAAATTATTGGCTATGGCCGACTTATTGGCGATACAATTTGCTTTTTATACATTCAAGATGTTATGGTAAAACCTGAATATCAAGGAAATAAAATTGGAACTATGATTATGAATAAATTATTAGAAAAAATTTCTCAAATTGAGCAAGAAAATTCTGATTTGAGAGTTTATTTAGGAGCCTCTAAAAATAAAGAAAAATTTTATGAAAAATTTGGATTTGTTAAAAGAATAGATGCTGATTTAGGTTATGGAATGATTTTGAAAAGATAAAATATTATAATTTAAAAATAGGAAAGAGGGTGGTAATTGTGAATAATAAATTACAAATTACAAATCATGACTTTTTAATATATAAAGATGACAATAATGATGTTAGTGTAAATGTACTTTTAATTAACAATGATATTTGGTTAACGCAAAATTTGATAGCTGAATTATTTGGAGTTTCTAGGAGTACTATAACAGAACATATTAA
>CANQLN010000003.1 GCA_947624695.1 uncultured Bacilli bacterium | reverse complement strand
CCTTATCATGTGATGAAGAGGTCATTGATTTATTTTGAACAAAGCTTTCTTTTATTTCTTTTATTAATAATTCATTATTAGTATTAATTAAAAATTCTTCAAATGATAAAGGATAGATTGTTAAAAAATCTACCTTTCCAACAGGAAATGAAAAATCCTTTTCGCTTATGTGAACTCCTAGTAAACTACCGGCTCCAACAACATAATATTCTGGAGCCTCTTCACAAAAATATTTTAATGATGTTAAGGCTCTAGTATTTTTTTGAATCTCATCAAAAAATATTAATGTATTATCTTTATCAATTTTTTTATTAAAAGCTATTTCTAAATTTTTAATTATATATTCTGGTGATATATTTTCATTTATTATTTTACTAACAATATCATTAGTTTCAAAATTAATATAAATTATATCTTTAAAATTTTCTTTCGCAAACTCTTTTACTAAATAAGTTTTTCCTACTTGTCTTGCCCCATATAGAAGTAAAGGTTTTCTATTTTTTTTACCTTTCCACTTAATTAATTCTTCCATAGCGGTTCTTTTCATAGATTCATCACCTATCATTAATATACACCATATCTCCAAAAAAATCAATTAATAACGTATTTTTTTGGAGATAACACGTATTTTTGACATAATTTAAATAAGTTTATTGCTTTAATTGAATTATAAAAGGATTCGTTAATTTTCCACGGCCATATAATTTTATATTATCAATTTTTATATAAAATACAGGTCTAAGATAACCGGCAGAATTATTGTCTTTTGAAGATACTTGTCCACTCTGTAAAGCCCAATTCAAATAATGAACCCATCCTTGAGTAGCTCCTCCAAATGATCCCATAGACCATTCTGAATAACATTTACTTAATTCTTCTACTTTTTCATCAGATCCAGTATTTTCTTTACCATTTAATGCATTTTCACACTTCGCCCAACATTTACCATACATGGAATACCACTTACTATATTCTTTCCCTCCACAAGCATATAAATAATCCGTTACATACATTAAGCCTGCTGTACTTGTTGTTGTTTGAATTTTTGATCTTTCATATTCAAATAAAGTTTCAGTATTATGACTTACCTTAGACCAAGATGTTGAAATATTTCCTATATACCAAGTTGGATTACTAACCATAATGTTTTTCCATGGCTCCTCCTGTAAATAATTATATCTTGAATTATCTATAAAATAAGAATTAAAATTATTAAATAATTGCGATTCTTCCCAATCAACCTGATTCTCAAATACCGGATCCCACATAAATTCAGATTGAGTGTCTTTTAATATTGGAGTTGCTTTTAATATTTTTATTTGATTATTTTGTTCATCAAGTCCAATTATTCGATACATGTATTTATCGGTATTTGCTAAACAATCATCCATATTATCTATGCCAAAGCAAATAAAATTATTTTCAACTTGCTCATAAGTACCTATATATCTTCTTAATGTATCTAATTTATCAGTGGATACATTTGGTGTTAATTTTTGGTTTCTTGCTTCTAGTTCTTCCCTTGTTTCTAAAGTATTATTGATATCCACTGCTCCTAACCAATTAATAACATTATCATTATTGTCAAAATACAAGTCACAATGCAAAGAATTTTTTGTTGTTATTATTGCACTATGACTATCATCATTATAATTTATTAATTCTTCCGAATCTTGAATTTCTCCAGTTCCATTATAACAAACAGATTTTATAAAATAATAACCTTCTTCTTTGCTTGGCCATTGACTTCTATCTTCGACTTCTTGATAATTTCCATTGCCATCGCCCAAATAATACGCAAACGAATTACTCGTATCTAATTTATTTTCTTTGTAATCTACTTTTTCAATGCTTTCTTTAAATCTTTTGGTGGGTAACAAAACATAAATTCCTTCTATTAAAATTAATATAGTAATAAATATAATTATCAATTTCTTTTTCATATAAATTTATTCCTCAACTTTCTTATTAAAATATGCATAGCAAACACTTGGCTTTGATGATTCATAACTAAATATTCTAGTTTGTTCATCATATGCCAAATCTACTATATCGCCATCACGACATTTATATTTATAATACTGATAAGTTGTATCTGGTATTTCTTCTACAAATTGATAATATTTTCCATCTAATTCTTCTGATCCGAAGTTTTTATTTTCTACTAAAGTATATATAATTAAATCAGAATCATCATTTAAGTCATAATATACTCGGCAATTTACTTGATCTGGCTTATTCTCTTGCATCTCAACAATTACTTTATCACTATCAATATCAAACTTAGAAAAATTGGTACTTTTAGGAGTGCATACTGATTTTTCTTTATTTAAAGTATAACCATACACTGGCATATAATCCACTTGATTATACTTGTTTGATCCAACTCCATCTTGTAAATACAATAAAATGTTAATATCAGCATGTGAAGCCTTTGGTGATAAATTCTCATTACCACTTGAAAAATTTCCAATTTTCGTGCTTAAAATTGGAAGTTCATTACTACCACCATAATAGGCATAACTATCTTTTAATAAAAATTTTAAAGTACATAAAAGAGTCATTACAATAAGTACTGATACTAATATTTTTAAATGTTTATAATAACCCCCCCCCCGAAGTGGCTAAGCCAGTCTTTTACTTTCATAACTCTTACTCCTTATGTTTCAAATACCGAATTTTTTATCTATATTAAAAACAATGTGTATTATTCTACATCAATGTCTTCAAATACTTCATCTTGAAAAAATTCACTTAAAGGCATATTAATGCCATGACATATTTTGCTGATTGTACCCAAAGTAGGATTTTTGCTTCGACCATTCAAAATACTATCAACGGTACTTTGCATTAAACCCGAAGAAATAGCTAATTTATTAACTGTCATATTACGTTCAAATAATATTTTATTAATTTTGGCTTTTACAGCATCATTCACTTTCATATTATCAACCCATAATTATAATATAACCAAATTCAAATCTTTTTATAACGATTGGTCGTTATGTTATTCAGTATTTGAAACATTACCTACTAATCGTTAACTTTTGCCCAAATTTTTCAACATTTTGAATTTGATTACTTATAAAAATAACTCCCTATCATGGAAGTTATTATAATACAATTTTTTAACACTTACTACTTACCGGACACTATGACTAGACAAAATAAAAAGAGGTTTTAAACCTCCCGTTATTGTAAGAATATAATAAATGATATTAAGAAGAAGACAAGACCTAGAACTAAAGTAGCGCGAGTTATAAATAATTCGGCTCCTCTTTCTTTCATGTTTTGGAATAATTCTTGATTTCCTCCTGTTATTATACCAGAACCATCTGTTGCTTTATTACCTTGTAATAAGACAATAGCAATAAGTAAAACAGAGATTACTAAAAGTATTGTTTCTAACATAAATTATTCTTCCTTTCCATATATAGCATCTTCTAATTCTTCTTTATTCATTTTAGAATAGCCTTTTATTTTTAATTCTTTAGCTTTTTCTTTTAACTCTTCGAAAGTTAATTTTTCTTCCTCTTCTTCCGCTTTAACTTCAAAATCAATATTACCATTTTCCACAATGTACTCAATTTGTTCTTTTGTTAAAGTTTCATATTTCATTAAAGCATCTGATAAAAGCATAATTAACGCTTTATTATCTGCAATAATTGTTTTAGCTTTTTCATAGCATTCATCAATTATTTTTCTGACTTCTCTATCAATTTCTAGGGCAACTTGATCACTAAAGTTTTTACTCTTTCCATAGTCTCTTCCTAAGAAAACACTACCATTTTGTTCTTCATATTGCATTGGTCCTAAGTCACTCATACCATATTCAGTAACCATACTTCTGGCAATATTCGTGGCTTTTTTAAAGTCATCAGAAGCTCCGGTTGATATTTCATGTAAGAACATTTCTTCACTGACGCGTCCTCCAAGAAGGCCAGTAATTTCGGCAGTTAATTCTTTCTTAGTTCTAACTAACATCTTTTCTTCTTTAGGAAGCATCATCGTATAACCACCAGCCATACCTCTTGGAATAATAGTTATCTTATGAACTTCATTAGCGTCCTCTAATTTTATACCAATAACGGCATGTCCGGCTTCATGAATAGAGACTAATTTCTTTTCTTTTTGGGTAATTTGTTTAGAAGTCTTCGCTGGTCCCATTAAAACTCTATCTGTTGCTTCATCGATTTCATTCATTCCAATGGCCGGTTTATTACGTCTTACGGCAAGTAGGGCTGCTTCATTAAGTAAGTTTTCTAAGTCTGCTCCACTAAAGCCTGGTGTTCTTAAACTTAAATTATTTAAATTAACTGATTTATCTAAAATTTTATTTTTCGCATGAACTTTTAAAATTTGTTCTCTTGAACGAGCATCAGGTAAATTAATTGTTACTTGACGGTCAAAACGTCCTGGACGAAGTAACGCAGGGTCTAAGACATCTGGTCTATTCGTCGCTGCAATTATAATAATACCTTCATTTTCACCAAAACCATCCATTTCGGTTAATAATTGGTTTAATGTTTGTTCTCTTTCATCGTGGCCACCACCAAGACCAGTACCTCTTTGACGACCAACAGCATCGATTTCATCGATAAAGATTAGACAAGGAGCACTTCTTTTGGCTTCCTTAAACATATCTCTAACTCTTGACGCCCCAACTCCAACAAATAATTCGACAAAGTCAGAACCACTAATGTAGAAGAATGGCACGTTAGCTTCACCCGCTACCGCTTTGGCAAGTAGAGTTTTACCAGTTCCAGGAGGGCCTACTAATAAAACGCCTTTTGGAATTCTAGCTCCTAATTTTTGGAATTTTTTAGGATTCTTTAAGAAATCTATTAATTCGGCTACTTCTTCTTTTTCCTCAGTTAAGCCAGCCACATCATTAAATGTTTTCTTATCACTATCATTGCTAAGTCTTGCTCTACTACGTCCAAAGTCAACAGAGTTTTTATTAGACATCGCTAGTTTCTTTACTAAAACATAACCAAAGATAATCACTACCACAAATGGTAGAACATTAACTAAAATGTATAGAAAAGCACTACTACCAGGATCACTTTTCGTATCATATTCTTCAATATCATTCTTGGTTAAGTATTCCGTAACTTGAGCTACTTCGCCTTCAATTATCTTTGTTTTAAAACTTTCCGTTTCTTTATAACCTTTTAATTTTCCTTCTACATAATAAACAGATTCATTACTATTAGGAGTAATTAAAATTTCGGTAACATTATTATCTTTTAAATTTTGCATTAATTCCCCAGTTGTTAGTTCATTAACTTTATTACCTTGTAAAGTTACAATAATTAAGATAGCCACTATAACGCCACATAATATTATATATGGGAAAGTGTTCTTCATTCGATTATTATTTTTTGGTGTATTCATATCATTCCTCCGTGTACTTAAGTATTATATCATACTTTTCTAAAATTTCCTTATCAAATATTGATTTTTTTAATCCAGGAAGCCAAATTACATTATCTTTACTATCTAAAACTAAAGGATATTCTTTTCTTTTAACTCTATCAAGTTTAACATCAATAAAAATATCTTTAATTTTTTTGCTTCCTTGTAAATTTTTAACTTTAATTTTATCTCCATCTTTAATGTTTCTTATTTTAAGTGGTAAAGATATTTCTTCACTATTTAATCTAATTACATTATTGCTGGTATCATTACTCTTTTTAACAATTTTAATATTGTATTTATTTAAAATATTAACTTCATCATTTAAAACATATTCATAATCTTCAATGTTTTTATTTTTTTCAATAATTAAATAATTATAACTTCTTCGGGCAATAAAATTATCACTTAAAGAAATCTTTTTATTACTATTCTTAGTTAATAATTTTTTAATTTCTTGAAAAGCTTTATCATTAATATTAAATATTTCTTCTTTTTGAATATTTTCAATAACTCTTTCTAATATTTTATCAACAATAAATTCATCTTCTTTCATTAAAGCGTCAATATATATTTTACCATTTTTATATATTTTCGCAATCTTTTTATCAACAATTTTATTGAGATAATTACTTGTCTTTTCTAACTCTTCACTATACTTTAAAAATTTTAAATAAACATTCTCATCTTCTTTTTCTAATTCTGGTAACACATGTTTCCTAAATCTATTTCGGGTATATTTTTCATTCTCGTTAGAATTATCTATCATATATGTAATTTTATTTTCTTTTAAATATTCCATTATTCTTTTTTTATTTACCAAAAGAAGCGGTCTTACTACATAATAATTATGATATTTATTTATTTTAGGAATACCTAAATAACCTTTTAAATTACTTCCTCTTACTATACGCATAAGAATAGTTTCCATTAAATCATCACCATGGTGAGCAGTCATTAAATAAGAAGCCTTATATTTTTGCATTACTTGATTAAAAAAGGCATAACGTTTTTCCCTAGCTTCACTTTCCGTAAATTTATTATTTTTATATTCAGAGATAGTCATTTCTTCGAAAATAGCTTTATTTTTAAGACAATATTCTTTTACAAAATCTCTTTCTTTTTGGTTTTCTTTTCTAGTATTATGATTAACATGAGCACAAATAATTTCTAAATTATATTTATCTTTTAAAGAATTTAAAACATGAAAAAGACACATGGAATCTGGTCCCCCAGATAAGCCAAGAACAATTTTGGTATTATCTTTTAAAATACTATTTAAAAATTCTTCAACTTCTTTCATAATATTCACAATGCCTATTGTAACTAAAAGTAACTAATTTAGCAATAAATATCATAAAATTCTCACAAAAAAAGAAGATATTATTTATTTTTAATCTTCTTTTGTAGTTGATACTTCATTTAATATTGTATTTTTTATACTATTATCTATTATAATATTTTTAATCTTACTTTTTTTTATTTCAGCATTACTACTATTAAGAGTTTTAATTCGCATCATAACAGCAAATTCAGCATTAGGAATACTAACATAAAGATGTTTGGCATCAGTAATATTTTTAACAATTTTATTCCTATCATTTCTTAAAGATTCTATTTTTATTCCTTGATATAAAGGACTATTATTTATATCAACATAATAATCAATATAATCTCCTACTGTTAAGTCATCATTAAATTTAATATTATCTAAATCTAATTCGATAATCGCATAATCTTCAGGAATAGTTTCTATAACACTATTATTTTGGAGTTCTTTATTTTTTTTGTATCCATAAATACCTAACGGCACAGATATTATAATTAATATAATTAAAGTAATAATTAAATATTTATTAAGTTTTATTTTTTTATCAATTTTTTTAACCATTTCTGTATCTCCTTTTAATAGTTTATCTAAAGAAACATTAAACTTATCACTTATTTTAATAATGGTTTCAATATCGGGATAACTTTTTCCACATTCCCAACTTGATATAGTCTGTCTTGTTACAAAAAACATTTTAGCTAGTTCTTCTTGACTTAAATTATTCTTCTTTCTAATTTCTATTATTTTTTTACCAATATTCATAACTCCTCCTAAAGAATATTTTAATACTTTTATTTTTATTTTACCTAGCAAAGAATATTTGCATAAGAAAAAAGACTAATTGTTGATCCAACTAGTCAATATTTTTTAAATTATAATCTAACATTTCTAAAATGTCACCATCCAAAATTTTATCTGGTTCATTACTTTCATAATTACTTCTAACATCCTTAACTAATTTATAAGGTTCTAAAATATAACTTCTTATTTGACTTCCAAAATCAATATTTTTAGAAGTATCTTTTAAACTATTTTTTTCTTCTTCTTTTAAAGAAAGTTCTCTTTCATAAAGTTTATTTTTTAAAATTTTTAAAGCCATATCTTTATTTTTTAATTGACTTCTTTCATTTTGACAAGTAACCACAATTTTGGTTGGCAGGTGGGTAATTCTAACTGCTGAATTAGAAGTATTAACTGATTGACCACCAGCTCCACTAGAATGGTAAACATCAATTTTTAAATCACTTTCTTTAATTTCAATTTCCGGTATATCTTGAAATTCAGGAGTTACAATAACGGAGGCAAAAGACGTATGCCTTCTTCTTCCCGCATCAAAAGGAGAAATTCTTACTAACCGATGAACGCCACTTTCTCTTTTTAAATAGCCATAAGGGTATTCCCCCTCTATTTTAATTAAAACGGATTTGATCCCTGCTTCTTCTCCGGGAGTTTCATATATTTTTTCAAAATGATAATTATTTTTTTCACAAAATCTTTCATACATTCGAAGAAGCATGGAAGCCCAATCACAAGATTCTGTGCCCCCTGCCCCCGGATGAATTTCTAAAAAGCAAGAAAGACTATCATAAGGGCCGCTTAAATGAACTTGGCATTCTAATTCTAAAATGCTTTTTTCTAATTTTTGATATTCTAAAGAATATTCTCTATCTTCTAATTCATTTTTTAACATTTCTAAAGTTTCCAGGTTATCTAGCAAATTATCATAGTTTTCCACAATTTTTTTAATTCTTGTGTATTCTCGATTAATATTATTAGCCTTATCAAAATCATTCCAGAATCCTTCTTGGTTAATTTCTTCTTCTAATTCTTTAAGTTTAATTTTTAAATTAGGAATGTCAAAGAGACCTCCCAATACTTAGTAATGTTTCTTTTAAATTATTCATTAAAATCTTTTAACTCCTTCTTCTATACTTAAGTCTACTATATCTTCAAGACTTTGTACAGGAGGAACAATCGCTTCTTCTCTACTTGCCTTTAAAGCTTGGATATATTTTCTTAAGGCTTCTTTCATTTTTTCATAGCCTTCTTCGGTCATATTATTTTTAACAAAATTATCATGAAGATACATTTTATCATCTTTAGCCCCATAATGGTTTTCTCCAAAATCCCATATTTGGTATTTCTCACAAAATTCGGAAAAATTTTGGCATTTTTCTGCGACACTTAAAAATTCTTTGGCAGCAGTTTCTAAAGAACCACCATTTTGTAAAATCCAATTTTCAACACCAACACCACCAAGGCCACCATCTCCACCATTTCTTGCTTCCCCTTTTTTATAAGCATGGTTTTCTTTTAAAATTGTTTTAGCCTCAATAATATTTTTTACAACTAAATTATATTTTTCTTCACTTACCTTTCTAATATTGGCAAATCTTTCTTTTAAGGCTTCATCAGTTGAATAAGATATTTTATCGGTTCTAGTAGAGAAACTGATATCGATTTGAACCGGCATTTCAAGGCCAGATATATTAACATTTTCAAATCTAAAATTACCCTTATTCATATCGGGTTTATCAGTATTATGATGTGGTAAAACTTCTTGCAAAGCCCTTTTTATTTCTTCTAGTTTATCAATATTTTCCATAATGCTTTGATCAAATTTTAGCATAAAATCAAAGTCTCCATCCCCATAGACATTCGTTCCTCTTCCGGTAGAGCCTGTATCTATTAATTCAACTATGCCGGATGATAAATCTTTTTGATGGGTAGTAGTTATTTTTAAACCAAATTTTTCTAAGGCTTTAGATAAAGTAATAATAATGGCTTTTCTTTTTAATTCAACATCTTTAAGATTAAGTAAATTCATTTGCATCATTTTATCTTTACTATCTTTATCTAGTTCAGAAGAAAAGACATAATCACCTGCTTGATAATGTTTAAGTCCCGCCATTTTACTTCTTAACTCATCAAAATCGTGCGGTGTAAATATGACTTTTTCCGTTTGCAAATCCACAACGGGAATATAAAAACCATTTTTGGCGATTTCTAAACCGATGCGAAGGTCTTTTTCTTTCGCTAAAATAAAATCAATATCACTAGAGGCAAATCCCGTTCTAATTCCATAATGATTAAGTCCATTAGGTCCTGTATAAAAAGCTTCTAATTTCGAAAAATCACCCGGTGCAGAAATCGGTCTTTTTTCATTTGGATTACCAGCCGTAATTGTAAATCTATCATCTCTATTTTTTAAAACAAACCAAAATTTTCCATAATAAGAGGCCGCCAAGGAACTTAACGTTGTTTTCATATTGTCTTTAGGACTTTGAATGATGGAGCAATCGGTATCAAGTGGGGTTAAATCACTATCAGCATTAGCTCCTAAAAATTCTTTAGATAAAGAACCATTTTGAAAAATATTATTTAAGAAAGTAATAGCTTCTCTTCCGGTATTCCAGTCATCCGCTATTCCTTTAATAAAGTCACCTTCTTCTAATTTAAATTCATGAGAAGATGCTTCTCTATTTCTCTTATCCGAAATTTTAATAATACCTTCAAAATAACTTTTCAACTGATCAAAAGTTTTTATTCCGGCTTTTGAGGCAAAAGAACGCACTATTCTATCAGGTAAATCATACCTTTTAGTCACTTTAAATAAAGAGGCTAAGGTCTCTAAATCCCTTTTCAAATCATTAGTTAATTTATAAGGCCTTTCCATTCCTTCTTTAGTGGAATTATATAAAGCATTTAAATGAGCTTTAAAAGTTTCTAAAACTTCTTTTTCTTCTTCTGTTAATTTATCATAAGAAATTTTTTGCGTTTGCAAAGAAGTAAATAATTCATTACCGATTTCAATATTTTCAATATATTCTCTTAAAGAACGATTATTAGACCCTAAAGCGGCTTTTAGTAAATCAGTAAAAATAATAATATTTCGGTGCTCTTCACTCTCAGATATTAAAGTTGGGGAATAAACTTTAGCGGTAAAAGTTTTAAAATCACAATTAGGATGCATTAATTCAAAGACATTATATATCTTAGCAATCATTGGTAAATTATTTTTCATGAATATATCTTCAATTTTAAGATAAGTTTCTTCCGGATTATGAGAAGAAAAGATGAAAGACAATATTTCATCGCTAAAAGTTAACATTTCTAAAGAGTTGGACTTTTTAACTTTTAGAATAATCTTAACATATTTTTCAAATTTACTTTGATCATCTAATATAGATGGGTTTTTAGCCACATAATCTTTAATAATTTCTTGGGAATTAGAATCACTAATAGCGCTATAAATTTTGGCAATTTCGATATACTTTTTATTTTTGGAGTCTAGACTTAAATTCGGATTATATTTACTTAACCAAGTCATCCCTAAACTAGGCATTAAATCTGTACTAGCAAAATATTCTAATAATTCAGGATGTAATATAAAATCTTGCGGTGTAAATGTATGGTTATAAAATTTTTCTTTAATATCTTCTGGAATGTTATCAGGTAAATAAAATTTAGCATATTTTTCTTTAAAAGAACCTTCTAAATTTTCATAGTTAACACTATCTAAAAAAGCTTCAATAAATTCTTCATAAGATAAAACTTTTTTTACACCATTACTATTAATATTCCAAATACTTATATCATTTAAAGAAAATACATGGGTTTCTTCTTCTAATTTAATAATATTAGCAATACCTAATTTAGAATATTTTTCATAGTTCCAACCAATAAAACAATCTGGGTCTTTTAAATCTTCAATGGTAGGATTATCAATATAATGAAAATTTAATTTAGTAATCCATTTTTGACATTCTTCATTATCTAAAGTATGTAAATATTCTTTAATAGCATATTTAAATGATCTTTTAACATCCCCATCAAAAACATAATTATCACCGATAACTTTAAGAGCGTAACTTTCTTCTTTTAATAAATCTTTAAAATCATCTAATAAATCTAAAAAATCATCTTGGCCAACTTTAAGAGCCAAATCTTTTAAATCTTTATCATTAACAAAATAAGCATATTGCGTTTTTTTTAAGTACTCTTTATATTTTAATAAATCATCTAAACTTACAATTTTATTTAAATAATAGTAAGTAAAATTTGGATTATCTATTAAAGAAAAATCGGGAAAAAATTCTGGATACTTTTCTTTGAAAGAGGCTGGTATTTGGGTTTCAAATTTAATGGCTTCATCATTACTCATAAAATACTTTTTTAACCACTCAAAACAAGCATCTTTAACTTCTTCTAATTGAGTATTTCTGACAATATTATCAAGTTCACCTAAAAAATTAGAATTTAGAATGGTAGATTCATTATTATTTTTTAGGATATCTAAAACTATTAAATAATCTTCTTTTGAATAATTATATAATGCTAGCGCTCTTTTTAAACCAATTCTTTTTAGAATAATTTCACTTTCTTCATAAGATGAAATATTAATATTAGTTAATTTATTTTGAGGTAATTTATCAATTTGTTCTTCAGTTAATAGATTAAAATCTGGTAAAGTTAAATCGTGGTTATAAAATTTCTTCCGAAATTCTTCCGGATAATCTTTACTTAGAAAAGAATCAGGATTAGCTTCTATTACTTTTTCATCAAAAGATTCTTCTGAATAATGCCATAAACTATTTAAGTTTTTTATCTCGCAATTACGAAAGTTAGCAATACCTTCGACATCAATAAGACTAAAGTCTAAATTAGCTTTAGTTTGGGAAAAATCTAATTTCTCCGGTTCACTTACAATATATATACCTTCCCACTCTTCAAAAGGAATATCACTTAAATCTTTAGTTAATAATTTTTTTAAGATATTTTGGTAATTTTTTATTGCTTCTTGTTCATATTCATCTGCTTTAAAATCAGGATTATCTTCATTAAAATCCAAGGTGTTTTGGACATTTTCTAAATAAGTTAATAATTCTTCTTTAATTTTATGAAATTCGTCTAAAGTCATTTTTTCTAACATAAAAAATCACCAACTATTATAATAATTATATAATAATTGATGATAATTTACTATAACATTAATCTAATTTGACATTATTTTTTCTCTAATTCCGTAATAGAATTACTTCTTTCGCCTTTATTATAGCTAATGGTAATGGTATCACCGGCTTTTAAATATGGCAAAGTATATCTATCAACAGTTATTTTAGCCACATATAAATTATTCTTTTCATCAGTTAGATAGTAATACGTGTTACCATCGATGACTACATCTTTAATGCTAGCTATAACTATCTTTTCATCTTTAATTAAATCGCCAGTTGTTATATCTTCTCCTAAATATTTTTTCGCTGCGGCTTCAATACCTAAAGAAGCATCATTAACAACAACCTTTTGATAATCGGCGACATCAATAAAAGCATACATTTTAACTAAGCCAGCATTATCTTTTAAACTTAATAAATAAGTTGGTTTATTATTTAAATTGATTAAAAGTGGGAAAGAAGCTTCATAACCTTTTTCTTGAACTAAACCTTCCGCTGAGGCCATAGCGCTAAATTCTTCTGCTCCGGGAGCCAAATAATAATTAGCTTCTTTTGTTCTTAAGTTAACTAAAACGAAACCTAAATTAGACTCATCACTCGAAACAGATGTTATACCCGTATAAAGATATACATCATCATCCATAACTAAATAATTATAGCCTTCAGTTGTATTAATAACATCTTTTTGACCAAAGATAGAGTTAAAGAAACCATTTCGATATTCACCCCAATTATCAACTTGCTCAATAATTAAATCGGCACTGTAAACATGATCAACCCAAGTAGGAATATCTTCGACTGCATATCTTTTACTTTCACCCGTTATTGGGTTTAAAATAACGGCTCCATTTATTTCTTTCTTTAAGCCAACTCCTGTATATTTAATCGTTGGCACAATCCAGTAAGGATTTCCTTCGTTATCTACTTCAAAAGAGGCTTCATCAAAAATGGCAGTTGGATAACTAAATCTTAATTTTCGGGCTAAATTTTCAAAGAAGTAAGCACTTGGCATATACCGCATACCATCACTAAGTTCTTCTAAAGAAGCACTACCATCAACAGAATTTACTTTAATATAACCTTTAATTCCTTCACTCCGGTTTGTTAAATATTTAATAAAATCAGCATATTCTAAAGGAGTAACTCTGACTATTTCATTATTATAATTTATTTGACTATAAATATCGCTAACATAAAATTGGCTAACCCAACTCGTAAATTCTCCCATTTTACGGTCCCCTAATTTTTGACTACTATCTTTATCAATTAAAGGAGTCTTCGTAAAATCAACTGGGGCTACATCACTAACAAATTCATGGTTTTCCGATACTTCAATTCTTTTACTATAACTTTTAGCATTAAAAATTGGAGAAACAAAGAAATTAATAACCGTAATTAAACCTAAAACTCCTACAATACTACACATAACATACAATAGCTTTTTACTAGAAGTTGTTTTACCATAACGGAATAATTCTTCAACATCCCCAAAGAATGTTAAAACACTAAAGATTACTGTTAAAATAAATAAGTAACTCCAAAAAGCATAACTACTTAAATTAAGGGGAGGCAAAAAGATATAAAATAATACCAACGCCGCCGCTAAAGTTATTAAAGCACTAATAATTGTTCTTTTCATAAAAGACCTTCTTTCTAATTAATAATGGTGGGAAGTAAATAAGAAAACATTGGTAAGTTTCTTATTATCCCATAACCTATAACTATTATTAATAATGTATATGTTGTAAAATTATTTAATTTAATTTTTTGATGAAATAAAAATTCCATTCCTTTAATAATTAAAAAAACTATTAACATTATAAATAATAAAGGATTAAAGCGAAATGCTTGATAAAAATCGAGATTAATAAGAGCAAATATCATGCGGGTAAGACCACAGCCAGGACAATAAAAACCCGTAAAATAATGAATAGGACAAGGAATACCAATATGATAGAATTGATATAAAAAGTAATACCCTATAATAATTATAATTAAAATAATTACTGCAGATATTACTTTTAATCTTTTCTTAGTTAGCAAGTCTATTTAAATCACTTTGAATAATACAATAACTAACTATTGATAAACCAAAAATTGCTAATACTAAATATAAAACGGAATTATCACTGATTTCAATACCATGTATTTTTCCAGCTTCATATAATTTTTTACCCATTTTATAATTCCAATAATAACCATAAATACCGCAAGTTATAATCGTATATAAAAGGGCAAGACCACCATTAGCAGATTCCCTATCATCACTAACACTATTGCTTTCATTAGTTAAGCAAACAAGCCAATAAAGACTATAAATGCCACATGTAATAATGGAAAGCACAACAGACAAGGCAATATCTCTTTTTTGAATACCGCCATTTCCGGTTGGAGCGCCACAGTTTGGACAAGCTCTAGCATTATCATCCATTTCTTTACCACATTTAACGCAAAATTTACTCATAATTTTACCTCACACTTCTATTTATAGTATAGCAAAATACCTATTTTTTGTAAATTAATTATTAAAAAAAGCTAGTATTTTTTACTAGCAATTTTATTTACTTTTTTCGTCTTTATTTAACTTTGTTGCTCCAAATATTAATAATCCTAAAACAACAACAGCACTTAATATTACAACAACAATAGCTACAGGACTTGCTTTTTTACTTGCTTCGATTGGAGTAGTAGACTCTGTACCATCACTACTAGCGCTTAATGTTGAATAAGCTCTTAAAGCATAATCTTCATTATCCGTATCACTATACTTTTCCGTACATTCACTATAACCACCATCAGCTATACAAGTGTTAACGTCATCAACTACTTCATAAATGGCCTCGGCTAATTTAACATTATCAGTATCATCATAGATATCAGTACAACTACTATCGCCACCATTTGCGACACATCTAGTTATTTGACTTACAAGAGTATCTTCTAAGGCCGTTTCAGCTTGTTCTTGATATTTGCTATCTTTATAACCACTTAAGCATTTATCTTTACCTTTAGCAATACAACCAACTACATCTTTATCGCCTTTTTCATAAGCTTCATTGATAACTGATTCAAGACTTGCACTATAAATAGCTGCGGCATATAAATCTGAAATAACAACAAATGGTGTACCAGTATAACCAGCATTTTCAAAACCGGCATCATTAAAGGCCATCGCTACTTTGGCACCCGTAATAAAGTCTTTTCCAGGAGCCCAATCATTGTGATCAACATATAATTCTTTTTTAACAACAACAAATTTTTCGTTATAAGAATCTAAGCCTTCTAGATATTCCATCTCCATTTCACAATAAGGACATCCACCTGCTTCAAATAAATATACTTTAACTTTATCTTCGTCTTTAGCAAAAACTGTTAAAGGAATTAAAAACAAAGTAAGTAAACTAATTAAATATTTTTTCATTTTTATATAACCTCCTAATAAAAATATACCATTTTTAAAGTTTTATTACAAGAAATATCAATAAATTTATTTATCTTTTTCCTCTAAAATTCGGGCCATTTTAACGCCAGAAGCTGAGGCCATCATTAAACCTCTAGTCATCCCACCACCATCACCAATAGAATATAAATTTTTAATGCTCGTTTCAAAGTTCTCATCAATAACAACTTGATTACTATAAAACTTGATTTCTGGAGCATATAGTAAATTTTCAGGATTAGCAAAACCTTCAACTACTTTATCCATTGATCTTATAAATTGTAAAATATCGGTGAGTGTTCTATAGCCTAAAGCAAAGGTTATATCACCCGCTACGGCAGATTTTAAAGTCGGCTTTATGGCATTAGTTTCTAATTCTTTTTCCCAAGTCCTTTTACCCCGATAAATATCCCCTAATCTTTGAACAACAATATTTCCATTTCCAAGTTCATTTAAATTTTTGGCAATATTTCGTCCATATTCAATCGGTTTAGAAAAAGGATAATTAAAATGATGAGAAACAAGGATAGCTAAATTAGTATTAGTACTTTTCTGATCTTTATAAGAATGACCATTAACTAAACTTAAATTATTGTCATAAACTTCAGATGAAACAAAACCACTAGGATTTTGGCAAAAAGTCCTTACTTTATCTTTAAATGGCCCTGGTCTACCTATAAATTTTCCTTCATACATATATTTATTAATATCTTTCATGACCTCATCAGCAAGTTCATAACGAATACCAATATCGACAACTCCCGCCTCAGTTTTAATATCATGTTTTTCACACATATTAACTAACCAATTAGCGCCTTTTCTACCGACAGCCACAATAATATTATCGCCATATATTTCTTCTTTTTCTTCTCTTTTCATGGCATCAGTAACAATAACTCCTTTAGCCACACCATCTTCAATAATTAAATCTTCTACAATAGTTTTAAATTTTAATTCTACTCCATTTTCTTCTAAAAAGTCTTCTAACTTTTTATATAATTCATGGGCTTTTTCCGTTCCTAAATGTCTTATCGGAATATCTATTAAAGTTAATCCTTCTTTATAAGCTTTTTCTTTTATTTTTTTAACTTCTTCTTTATACTCCGTTCCCTCTAATTTACTATCAGCTCCAAATTTTAAATATATTTCATCAGTATAATCAATTAATTTCTTAGTTTCTTCTACTCCTACATATTTATGAAGATTTCCACCCACGTAAAAGTCTTCATCTTCTTCATTATATAAAGATAATTTACCATCCGAAAAAGCTCCGGCTCCTGAAAAACCACTTGTTATATTACAAAAGGGCTTACATTTTACACACACCCCTGTCTTCTCGATTGGACAAGTTCTTTCTTCAACCCTTTTTCCTTGTTCAATTAAAAGTATCTTTTTATTCTTATTTAATTTTACCATTTCATAAGCCATAAAGATTGCGCCTGGGCCCATGCCAATGGCAATAATATCATACTTCTTCTTCATTATACAACTCTCCGTCAATTATTATATAACGTATCGAAAATTAACGCAAATAATTTGCTTATTTTCTTCTTTTATAGTATTATATAGCCTAACTCAAAAGGGGGTTTAACTTGAAAGAAAAATTAATCCAAATGCGCTGGCGATTACATCAGTATAAATCTAAAAAAATGTTAATATGGGGATTAAAACATGGTTTTATCGCTCCCTATAGTGATGAAGTAATTGCAAAATTAAGAACTGTTTATTATGGAGGTATACCAGCTTCAATTATCCTATTATCTAATGGACTATCTAATGGCCATTGCTATGACCGAGCCTTATTGATGGCGGAGGCTTTTTTAAATAATGATGTCGATGTTAAACTTATCTATGCAGCCGTAGATAGTTTAAAATTAAATCCGCAATATCAAAATAATCCTGATGATGCTGACCATTGTTTTGTGGAAATAACTTCAAAAAAAGGAAGGCAATTTATAATTGATACTTCATCAGGACTTATATATGATAAAAATTTATATTGGTTAAAAGAAAACCCCAAAGTAAGAAAAATTAACAACAAAGAAGATATAATAAAAATTGTTAAACTAGATAAAGAAAGTCATCCCGAATCAATCGAAAAAGATAAATATGCATCCGCAGTAATTCTTCCACTTATTGAAGCAACCTATAATAAACCCGGGGAAATTTATTCTTTATTAGGAATAGAACTATTGCAAAGAGAAATTGCATATTATAAAAAAGCCATAAATTATGAAGAATTATGTCAAGAAATAAATGAAGATATGAAAAGATTGGGGATAAAAAAATAAAATGTTAGAAGAATTAAAAAAAATTATATTTTAAAAAGGATTTTTAATGAAGGATTAATTACTAAGAAAATAGTTCCTTTTGATTCCTAATTTTATGAAAAAATGAGATATACTTATTTTAATGGTATACCCATATCGATGAATATAAAATATCTAAGACCATATCTACTATGCCAGGTGGCTGTTATGATCGTAGTCTTTTAATGTTTTTTTGCTTCCCAGAAGCATTACTAGCGCGTGGAAACAATAAAGACTTAGAACTAACTTATGGTAAAGAACATGGAGGAAATGGTTGGATAGAAATTGGTGATTATGTTTATGACCCATCTCTTTTAATGCGTTTTGATAAAAAATTATTTTATCGTATTTATCAACCTACAAATGTTGCAAAATATACCAAGCAAGAATATTGTTCAACTTCTGGGGATAAAGAATTATATGATGATATAACAAAAACCACTATCCAAGATTTGCAAAATCCAGGCTTAAAAAAATTAAATTTAAAAGTTACAATTCCTTCAATTAAAACTATTGCCGAAGCATCAGGAAATGAAGAATTTATAAAAGAATTAAATGAACATTTAGCCTCAGTAAATTATGATGAACCATAAAAAAATGAGGAAATAAATAGAATGATAAAATAATAAAAAGGGGATGTTAGAAAATAGATAAATTATTTTCTTGACATCTTCTTTTTTTGAATTTTACTTATGAATAATGTTTTATCCTAGATTTCTAGTAGAAAAAATTAATATTTTGTTTACATTTTATACCATTATAACAAGTTAAAATTTAACATTTTGTTAAAATATTTTTATTATTTTTTTGAATTCCTTAAACAATATAGTATAAGGAACTGGAAAAAATGGTTTATTTATATTAAAATATCTATGTGATATTGATTTTCTAGACAAAAATCATTTCATTAAAATTGCCCTTAATCTCTAAGATTAAAGGCTTTTTTTGGAATTGTCTAAATAAAAAAAGATGTTAGAAATTGTTATTGTTATTTTCTAACATCCCCTTTTTTATTATTTATTACGTCCTCCAATTTCATTTCTTTCAGAAATTTGATCTAAAGGAATACCAAGCATTGTTTCTAATTCGGAAATATTCATAGCCATTAAATTTCGTTTAATATCTGGTAATGGGGTATATTGTAATTCTGCTGGAGACATTCTTTTTATTATTTCCTCAACTAATAATGCTTTTCTATCTTGAGAAGAATCACTAATAGTCTCATCGGAAGTTTCTCCTAAACTTTTTTCCATTTCTTTTTGCTTAAGTAAAGCTTCTACTTGTTCATAGGTTAATCCTTGATATTCCGGAGGAATAACTTTATCTCCTAAATCCCAAGCATTATATAAACTATTCATTTCTCTTAATCTTTCATTTTCTTCTCTATGAATTAAATTATATATAGCTTTTTTATTTTTTTCTTCATTTTCTTGTTGTTCACTTTCTCTTTTGGCTTCTTCTAGTTTTTGATTAAAACTTTCAAATATAGGCAAAATACTCTTATAAAATTCGATTTCTTCATTTATTTTTTTAAGTCTATCTTCTAAGTTCAATGGCAAACCCATTTTAGGATGATTTTTCAAAGCATCTTTACCAGATTGAAATTGTCTATATTCTTCAGGATATTTTTTAGCTATTCCTTGAACATAATATGATCCTATACTATTTTTATAAATTGTTTTTACTATTTTTTCTAATTCTAATCTTTCATTATCGGCAAGATTAATTTTTTGCTCATAAGCTAGTAATTCGATTTCTTTTTGTTCTCTTTCTTTTTCTCTTGCTAAATTATTTGCTACTTCTTGTTGTTTTAGTTCTTCTTTTCTTTTTCTTAAAGTAGCCATATTGCTTTCATATAAAGCATTTTCTTTAGCTATTTCCGCATTAGTTTCTGCTATTTGTCTATCATAAGGATTGGTAGCTTGCCTAGAATCCTCATAAGAAATTAGCATATCAGGATTAATCCCATATTCCGCTGCCGTTTGGACATTTCTAGCAACATAAGCAGCATTTTCTCTAGAAGTATTATTATACATATCTAGAATATCTTTTAATTCTTTTAACTTTTGATAGTGTCTATTTTCTTCTTCAGCTATTAATTTATCAATACCCATAATCATCACTCACTATAAATTAATTATATCATAATGCTTATCTTTTCTAATTTTTTTATTAATAATTTTAAACTATTTTACACTGTAAAATTAGCAAATTAAAATTTAAGTAATTTAACGCATGATTGTTCTTTTTAAAATTGGACCATTCGGTTCTATACTCGCTTTATTTTTATCTATATTATAGGCAATTTGAGCATTTAAACTTTTAACATAATCAGGCGTTAAAATATTTGCATCAATTTTAGTTTCTTTTTTTTCTTCTAATTCTTTTTTTGATTTTTCATAATTTAAAACTCTAACTCTTACACTCATGTTATCACTTCTTTCAAATTTAAAAGATGTCAACCATTTATAATATCGCGACATCCTTTATTTTACGTAATTTTTTATCACTTTTTTGATTTTTTTTTTATTAAAATTTTCTAAATTACTTTATTTATCTCATTTTCCACAACAATTTTTATACTTTTTTCCCGAACCACAAGCTCCTTGATATTTAGTATATATAGTATTTATAGCATTATAATTATTATTGGTATTTCAAGGAATTCTAGGCCTGGTAACAAATAGTATTTATGTTATTTATAGTATTATGTTTACTATAATTATTTCATAAAATGGGAACAAAATGGGAACATTGTTATCATTCACTCACAAATAAGTTTTAAAAAATTTACATATTATTCAAAATTTAATTTTTTATCAACGAATTTTTCTCATTTAATTAGTTTTTTCTTTAAACAATATGGAACAACTTCATTTTTTAATGTATTAGATAAAATTTCATTTCCACAAGAAGAATCATACCATAAAAAACTTTCTATTTCTTCTGATGTAGATAATTTTCCTCCTAAAAATCCATTATATTTAAATACATAAAAATGAATAGGTGTAATGCCATCACTCGTCGCAATTTCATCAAATTCCATAACTAATTCAAATAGTTTATCATCAAAAACTGAATAATCGCCTAATTCTTCATGGCATTCTCTAATTGCTGCCTCTAAAGGTGTTTCACCAATTTCAACTCTTCCACCAATCATCTGATATGTTGGTCTTTTTCTTGGTTTATCAATTAACAACTTTTCGTTTTTAAAAAACATAGTTCCTACAACATTCATTTAGTTACCTCCTCTTATATTAATTTTTGCTAATTTAAAAATTTCAATTAAAATGTTCCCATTGAGAAACCCTTGATTTTACGGGGTTTTTTGGCATTTTGGGGAACAAATTGAATTTTTTGTGCACATTTTGAGCACATTTTTCAATTTTTTGGGGTTTTTTTATGATTTTTTCAAAACCCTATGCCTCGCAAACCCTTATAAAACCTACTACTTTCCACAACAATTTTTGTATTTCTTACCACTGCCACAAGGACATGGGTCATTTCGGCCAACTTTAGTTACTCTTTTAGGAGTACTTTTAACGGTTTCTTTGCCATCATTAGCAACACCATTTAAAGTTTGCTTTCTTTCGGTATTTTGTCTTACTTCCGCTTTAAGTAAGAATTGAGCGGTTAAATCTTCAATTTTAGCTAAAAGACTATCAAACATTTCAAATCCTTCCATAGTATATGCTTGGATCGGATTGGTTTGACCATAACCTCTTAAAGAAATACCTTCTTTTAAATGCTCCATGGCACTCATATGATCTACCCAGTTAGAATCAATTATTCTTAAAGATATGGCTTTTTCAAATTCATTCATTAATGGGGCATCAATCATTTTCTTTTCATAATCAGAAATTACTAATTCATATATTTTATCTCTTAATTCTTCATCATCTAATTTTAAAATATCTTTTAACTTTAAAGCATCATTCTTTAAATAATTAGTATTAACATATTCCACTAATTCTTTTTTATCTTCATCAGATATTTTGCCATCTTTAGAATAATGACTTTCTACTAAATTAGTAATTGTACTTTTGAAAACCCCTAAAATACTTTCATGAATACTATCCATGTCTAATATTTCATTTCTTCTATTATAAATTATTTCTCTTTGTTCATTTAAAACATTATCATAGTCAAGTAAAGTTTTCCGAATATCATAGTTATTTCCTTCAACTTTCTTTTGAGCCGTTTCAATACTCTTAGTTAGAGCTTTTGAACGAATGGCTTGCGTCTCATCAAGACCAAGTCTTGCTAGCATATTCTTAATACTTTCCGTTCCAAAACGACGCATTAAATCATCTTCAAAAGAAACAAAGAATTGACTTTTACCAGGGTCTCCTTGACGGCCTGCCCGACCACGTAATTGGTTATCAATACGTCTTGATTCATGTCTTTCAGTACCTATTACACATAAACCACCAAGTTCTCTTACACCTTCACCTAATTTAATATCGGTACCACGTCCAGCCATATTAGTAGCTAGGGTAATAGCGCCTTTTTCTCCAGCCTTAGCAATGATTTCCGCTTCTCTTTCATGGTTCTTTGCATTTAATACTTCATGTTTTAAGCCGGCTTTTTTAAGTAAACCACTTAAATATTCATTAGCCTCAACAGAAATAGTACCAATCAAAATAGGCTCACCAGTAGCATGAACTTCTTTAACATAATTAATAATTGCATTGTATTTACCTTTACTAGTAGCATAAACTAAATCAGCATAATCTTCTCTAATAACTTCTTTATTAGTTGGAATTTCAATAACATACATGTTATAAATATTTCTAAATTCTTCTTCTTCTGTTTTCGCAGTACCAGTCATCCCTGATAGCTTCTTATACATTCTAAATAAGTTTTGGAAAGTAATCGTGGCCATTGTTTTAGTTTCCGTATTAATTGTTACATTTTCTTTGGCTTCAATAGCTTGGTGAAGTCCATCACTAAATTGACGTCCATGCATTAAACGACCAGTAAATTGATCAACAATTATAACTTCATCATTTTGCACTACATAATCAACATCTTTTTTGAAACCATAATTAGCCTTTAGGGCTTGGTTTAAATGATGCACTAAGGCCGTATTATCTAAATCATATAAATTTTTTAAATTAAAATAACTTTCAATCTTTTTACTGCCTTCAGCAGTTAAAGAAACATTTTTCGTTTTAACATCGATATCATAATCTTCCGTTTCTTTTAATCTTTTAACGGCTCTATCCGCATCAATATATAAATTTTTAGAATTCATACGGCCCCCACTGATGATTAGAGGAGTTCTTGCTTCATCAATTAAGATAGAGTCAACTTCATCGATAATACAAAAGTTAAGAGGTCTTTGAACCCGATCTTCACTTCGAACAACCATGTTATCTCTTAAATAGTCAAAACCAACTTCATTATTAGTTGAATATAAAATATCACAATTATATGCCGCTTGTTTTTCGGAAGGAGACATTTCTCTTAAGTTAACCCCTACTGATACTCCTAAAAGTTCATAAACAGGTCTCATCCATTCGGCATTACGACTAGATAAGTATTCATTAGTAGTAACAACGTGCACACCTTCACCCGTCAAAGCATTAACATAAGCGGGTAAAATAGTAGTTAAAGTTTTACCTTCACCAGTTTTCATCTCCGCAATATTACCATAATGAATAGCAAGACCACCTAAAAGTTGAACATAAAAGGCTTTTTCACCAATAGTTCTATATGCGGCCTCTCTTGCGAGAGCAAAAGCTTCCACTAAAATATCGTCTAAAGTTTCACCATTTTGAAGTCTTTCTTTAAACTCTTCTGTCTTTTTCTTAAAATCACTATCTTTTAATTTTTGCATATCTTCATCTAAAGCAACAATCTTATTGGCAATAGATTCAAACCTTTTTAATTCTTTATACTCACTATTTAATAATTTTTTGAATAGTCCCATAATCCACCTCACATATTATTATACCACGTTAAACTAAAAAAAGAAGTTAAACTTCCTTTATGTACATTTTGATAACGATATTCGAAATGGTATAAAGTTTTGATTTGGATATTCGAAATAAATAATAAACCCATAT
>CANQLN010000002.1 GCA_947624695.1 uncultured Bacilli bacterium | reverse complement strand
TAAAAAGGACGAGCCGAGATAGAATTGAACTATCCTTATATACCTCATAAATATATAATCTTCCTAGTCAGCTCATATAAGACGGATAGTAGCAAACTACCCTATGTTTTGGATTGACATTAACGCATATCAACCTATAACGGGAAATTTTACAGGACAATTTCCAACCTCTAGCTCTTTTACCCGGAAAAAACATTAAAACCCTAAGCACGGTTGCTTTTAGTCACCGCTTCTATATAATAAGAGCTACCTTATCATATAGGCAAAATAAAAATAATTATGTAGTCAATTCATTGTCTATCATAATTATTTCATTTTACTCTATTATACCATTTATATTTCACAAGTAAAGACACGGGTTTTTCACGGGTTTTTCACGCTTTAACTAATCTCCTAGTTCATTCATAAAAGTATTAGGAAATATATAAACTTTTAACTTATTTATTAGTCTTTTACGATGTTTACTTATAGTTCCTACAGCCCAGCCGAACTCATCTTCTATTTCACTATAAGTCTTTCTCTCAAAATATATGGATTCAATTATAGGATAGTATTCATCATCTTCAAATTTCTTTAATGCTTCTTTTACTAATCTAACCTGTGAATTAGTCTTAACTACTATTTGCTTTAATTCACTTATTCTAGTAGCTAAAGTTTCATCTCCATAATTATAAACATTTTCTCCCTCATGCAATACTAAAGTATTAGATTTAGCCGGTGCTGGAGGTATATCTTTAGCTTCTTCTTCTAGTTTAGTTATTTCTTCTTTAATAAGCTTAACAGCCTCAGGTAGGACATTTAAACTATATAGAATCTTCTCAGTATTACTATATGATGATTTAGGATTATTTAATAGCTTTTTAGATTTTAATTCATTTAAAACTTGCTTAACTATTTCATTTTTCGTTTCTTCCTCGATCACTTTTTTTACCTCCTTTTCTTCTTTTAGCGTTTTCTTTTACAGCTTCTACCATTTCATCAATATTATCTTCACTTATTAAGTTATTAGCTACTATACTTTCTAAACAACTACAAAATAAAGTCATAATTGAAATAGGAGATCCATAAAATATTTGTTTACTAGCGTCCATATCAGGAAGTCTATACGCTAATATAAGTCCCTGATAAACTTCATTATATCCACTACTATTTAAACCTGTATTAGATTTAACTTTTAATTCAAATTTTTTTAAGACATCATCTTCTATCAATAATTGATTGTCTTTTGGTTTTGTTATTTTCATTTCTTCCCTCCATTTCTATTTCGTTTTAAAGTTTTTTGACTATTCAATTCTTCCAGCTCCTTTTTTAATTCTTTTAGAGCTTTCTTTTCTTGTTTAATAATTTCACTTTTTAGATACATTAAATATCTTATTTCTTTTTCCCTATCATTTTTCATTAACTTTTAAGTATATCCTTTTTAAATATCTTCGTTTTCTAAAAAGCTTCTTATGTTTTTCTCCAAAAAAACATCTAATTCAACATAATTATTTTTTTCTTGGATAGTCGAATAATCAATTTTTTTTAATTTTACTTTAGTATCAAAACCTAACATATTTAAAGTATTTAACAATTTTCTTATTTCATCGTTTATTCTATTTAACCTATCTTTTGCTTCTACCATTAACATTCTTCGTTCATTAGAATCCATTATTTACCTCCGTTATCTCTTTCATAAATTCGTTTTAATTCTTCTAAAAGTGTATCTATCGTTAAATTAGGACATTGTTCCATTAAAGCTTCTATTAACATTTCAATTCCTAATAACATTGTTGTATGAGGTGTTCCTTTTTTTACTTTTATTTCAGCATTATTTTTTTCAATGGTTTTAATTGTTATCATTTTAACACTCCTACAACTACTCTTTCATAACTTATCGTATTCTCACAATAAATATATCCGTTTTCCACATAAAATTTTAAAATCCCATCTTTTACTTTTATAAGTATGTTTGTTACATCTTCTACAGCTTTCATTAAAGTTCATCTCCATATCTTAAAATTTTATCTAAGTATTCCTTAGTAGTATTTTTATAATCAATGTTTATATGTTTTTCTTTTAAATATTCAATAGTTGCATTAGAACACGCACAAGATTTATCACTACCCTCACAATAATCACAAGCATAATAATATCCACAAGCGTTTAGTCCGTCGTCATCACTTTCTTTTCTAATTTCATCACTATCACAATATTCTTGAAAAGCCTTTCTCCATTTCTTCTTATCGTATGAAGTAACAACCGATTTATCTATATAAGGTTTATCATCAAATAATTTATTCATAAATAACCTCATATCCTAAAGCTCTTAATCCATCACATATAGGTTTATAAGATAAATCTTCGGTATTCCACATATTTTTATAAATGCAATCTCTTATTTCGGCTCTTTTATCCCAATCCATAGTGATTTTATTAAAAGTATTAAAAATAGCTCGTTCTTTATTTCTTATTACTCTATTATCAGGAAAGTCTTGATCTTCTTCTTCAAATATTTCCATCTCTAATCGTTGAATTTTAGCTATATCTTTAAGTCTAATTTTCATCATTATCACCTATTTGCATTTCTAAATCATCTATTTCTTGTTTTAAAGATTTATTCTCATTTAAAAGTTCAAAGAATCTATTGAATGTATCAGCTATCATATCAGCGTCCTCTTTCATAGGACAACTTACTATTGCGTTACCTCCAATAAGCTTCCCGTCAGGATTCCATATTCCCTCCCAATCCAAAGGACGAACAACATAATTTCCCATTGTATTTTCAAATACAGCAAAAGGTGGATTAAATCTTTCTTCTATTCTATTATTCATTAGATTTTCCTCCTTTATCTCTCTTGTTATAATTCCATTTATTAACTTTAACGCCAAATATATTAGCCATTTGTAAAAATGCTTGTTTTTCTTCCTCATCTTTAAATCCAACTAATATATGAGGAGGTGTTGGTAGATGTTCTTCGGTTGGCTTCCATATATGTAAACAATGCTGGTGCATATTAACATAATCTTCTTCTTTAGGGTGATATTCTACACACGCTTCATCTTTTCCCCAAAAAATATCTTTCATTCTACACATTTGATCCCATGTAGGAGTTCTACTAGGCATACTTACTGATAAATGTTCCCAGCCTAATTGATAACTAAATATAAAATTTAATCTCTTTCCACTAATTGAATCATAGTAATATCCACCCATTCCATCGTTAGGAGCTTCGGCTTCAATAAACAAATTTCTTGTGGCTCTAATCTCTTCTAGTGGTTTCATTTTTATACTCCTTACAAATTTTTTCAAGATTTTCTTGTAATTCCAACATATTAACTTTCCAATTTTTATTCCAAATATTATGTGATACTAAACTACTAACAATGATCATAAAATCAATTCCAAGTATGAATCCTCTAATAATATCATTTTTAAAAAACACTATATTCAAAATTACTAATAATAAACATAACCAAGCAATAATTATATTAAATTTACTCATATATAAATGTTCATCTATTTTATGATGTTTTTTTGCAAAATTATATAAGTCATCTATAGTATTAGTTTCGTTTGACATTATAAGTTTATTATCCGGACTAAAATATACTCTAGTATCGTTATAATTTCTATATAATTTCCATTCTTGGATTTTAGATTCAAAAACACTATATTTTACGCTTAAATGATAATCATTCCCTAACAATTTTCTTATTTCATTTATTTCTTTCATACTAACCCTCTCTTATATTAACTACATTTTGACAACCGCATTTAGGACAATCAAAACATTCAAATTTTTTACAACCATTAGTGATTCCACTAATTCCTTTAACTTCTTGAACAACATATTTATTATCAGCTAATAAATCAAAATCATTTCCACATACTTTACAAGTATATTTTTTTTCTACATTTATCTCTATTTTATTTTTCTTAAAAAACTTACACATTATTATCACCTCTTTTATATATAGTTTTTAATTTATAAAAGAATCGACCTTTAACATATCTTTTTATTTCAATAATATCATCATTTCTACCAAATTCACGATGGTTAAAATTATTGTCATACCACATTTGATATTTATATGGCTTATTTACATAATTAGTTCTTCCACATCTATAAATTACTAGATCTCCTCTTTGTAGTTCATTTATACTACTAATCATCGTAATTACCACCAATCTTAAAAAGTCTATACCATTTTTTATCTTTAATATTTCTTTTTTTATCTACGATTCCTTTTTGAGATCTACTAATATAACAATAGATTACCTTTACGCTAGTATTAAACCATTTAGCACAATCTTTATAACTATCAAAAATAGTTATTAAATTATCTTCTAAATCATAGCAACTAATCATTATCTCCACCTCTCATAATCAAATCTATTTGAGTGTTTTTAATGTTATTAAGTTGAATAATCACATCGTTTATAACTTGTTTCCATTCTTGAATTGCACACTCTTTAGCTCCATCTCCACGAGGCAACATATAATTAAATGCTGTTATATATTCGTCCATTTCTTGAACAGCTTTATTAAATTGTAATATTGGTCTTTTCATTCCTAAATGTTTTTTACTCATGCTTCATTCCTCCTATTAAGCTCCGCTTCTAGTTCTTCTATTTTTCGATCTACTAGCTCCGAGTTATCTTCGTAGTCAAAACTTTCAAAGTCATCATCGTCACAAAAACCTAAATTGTAATATTCATCATAAAAATCTCTATGTTTTTTTAAATAATTTATAGTATTTTTTATATGAGAAGTTTCCATATCAACTATTTTAATAACTTTATGATCTTTAGTTTCCCAATAGCCTTTTTTATACGGATAATTCATTTTAATCCTCCATTTCTTCTATTCGTTTTAAAAGCTTTATTAAATTTATACAAAACTTATATAAATCGGCTTTAGTCATAATAATTTTTTGAACATTATTATTTTTTTTATCATCAAAAACATCTTTAATCATTTGTCGAGTTAGAAGTTCTATAGCTTCATCTAACATCTAATTATCCTTTTTAGATTCACTTATTCTTTTTAATTGTCTATTAACTTTATAATTATATTCTTTCATCAAATCATCTTCTATATAACCTATGGTGTATTTTAATTGATCTAAACAAATAGTGACATCGGTTATTTCCTCTTTTAAATCAGCTAATAATTGTAAACTAATATCTCCCTCTAGTTCATCATATTTTCTAGCCCATTTACAAATATTTTTAGTCAACTCACTCATTTCCTCTATCCACACAGGCATTTGTTTTTTTACTCCATAATGATTGATGATCTTAATATTATTTTCTAAAGTTTCTTTCCATTCGTTCATATTACCTCCAACTTTCTAATCTTCTAAAGTATATTTTTTATATTTATTAGCCCAACCTAATGAGTTTTTACTTTTACACCATTCATCAGTTATCTTATAATCTTCTTTTCGTAGTAAATAAATAGCGTGCTGTAAATCAGTTATTCTATATTTTTCATAACATTCTATAGTAGAGATACTTTTATATTTTTTTAAGTGATTCAATACAATATCTTTTTGACTTATCTTTCCCATAGCTATACCTCAAAATCTAAAACATCTTTCCAATAAACTATATCTATTCCACATTCACTAGCCATATCTAAAAGAGTTTCTATTAAATCGTGCATTTCTTTTTTATCCATTTTAGAACTACCATAATAGCATTTATAATCATTAAATATCTTATCTTTAACTTGTATTTTTCTTGTTAGTTGAATAGCTCTAAAGCTTTCTCTTAACATCGATTCAGCTTGTGGCTCAACTAATAGATGAGTAAACTTAGCTCCAGCTCTCACTAAAGCTTCTAAATAAATGTCATAATCTTCATTAGATCTATCACCATTTCTAGCTTTATCTATCTCACCTATTAGAGCCCACATATATTTATTTTGTTGTTCAGTTCTTTTATCTCTAGCTTTAGAAATTGATATAGAATATAATTCATCTTTACTTAAATCTTGAATAAGATGTTTATAATGTTCTCTAATAGTAAAAGTAATTTCGGTTTCAAAATTTTCATTTTTACCACTACGAGAATAATTACCTACCAATTTCATTGAATATCACCTAATTAAAATGGCAAGTCGTCATCACTAATTTCTATTTGTTCTCCAAAGTCTTTGAATGGATCACTTTCTTCTTCCGCTTCTTCTTTTTGAGGAACATAATCAGGCTCAGGTATTCCAGCACCCTCACTTTGTTTAGTGTCTAAAAATTGTACTCTACTAGCTAAAATGTATGTTTCATAACCTTTTGAGCCATCATCTTTGTCCCATGTTCTAGTTTTGATTCTTCCTGTGACAGCTACTAAACTTCCTTTATGACAATACTTATTTACATTTTCAGCTTGTTTATCATATACATATACTTTAGGAAAGTCAGCCGGTCTATCATTTCCGTCTTGATCTTTGCCATTATTTATAGCAATAAACATACTAACAGCTGATAATCCGCTAGCTGTTGCTCTTAATTCAATATCTTTAGTTATTCTTCCAATAACGCAAACATTATTCATCGTCATCATCTCCTAACATTTCTTCAATATCTTTTGAAAGAGCTTCACTAAGTTCTTTTAACATTTCTTTTAATTTATTTTTAATTTCGTTACTTCCTTTAAATTTTTTATTATCTTCTTCTTCTAATCCTGTTTTAAAAGCAAATAATAATTGTTCCTTAGGTATAGATGTACTTAATTGATGTGTCAAAACACTAAAGCTACCTAAGATGTGTAATAAATTTCCCTCTATTGCACAACCATTGTCAGTAGATATTAAAGTTCCTTTTGAATCTTTTAATAATTTTTCTAAATTTTCTTTACTTAAATTACTTTTCATTTTCTTCCTCCTTAAAATTAGATTCTTGTTTTAGTTCTTTAATGGCTCTTAATCTTTCCATTTTTAAATCGTCACATTGTTTTCTATAACTTTCATCACTTATATATTTATAAATATCTTGATAAGTAATAGGATCAACATACTTAATTAAATCTAGTAAATTAGATTCATCAAAATTTTTAAATTTTAGCGTGTATTTATCATTCCAATCTTTTTCCCATACTAATTTTTCTTTGATATAATCCAATATTCTATCCAATAGTATTTTTTCTATTGGCGTTATATTTTCTTTTGAATGTAATAATAAATCTTTATATTCATTTAAGCTTATTGTTACTTTGTTATTCATAACTATATACCTCCATAAATTCTCTTAATTTTTTTAACAATAACTCTTTAGGCTTCCTTTTAATCTCTTTCAATACGCCTAAACCTTTTTTAGGAAGCCAAATGGCGTATAATTTATCAAAAATTTTACCTGTAGCTAGTTCATAATAAGATAATTGCCAACTTAAATATTCTTCATCTAATTCAGCGGTTGTTTTTATATCACATAAACTTATATCTCCGTCAATATTGGCTATCATATCGTATCTACCAGCATACATTCTTTGATATTCAATCATATTTTCTTGTTCCAATACGATTATTTTCTTTTCCCTTTTGAGCTTCACATATTGTCTTAAACTAGCTTCTTGAATATAAGTTAGTTCCTTAGCTTGAATAGTGACATCAAAGGCTTCTTCAACACTCATTGTTTTAATATTAGCTTCATACATCTCTATAGCCTCGTGTATCGTAGTTCCATACTCAGCTTTTTTATTTAAGATTCGTCTATTTACTCCCTTATATTTATCCGGAAATATAAAGTGTAATATCTCACTAACGCTAGGTGTTATGATTCCGTTAACTAGATAAATATGTGGCTCATCTAAAAATACAATATTATTCAACTTCTATAATAATTGAACTAGATACACTTGTTTCTTTTTTATACTCGTTATAAATTTTAGGACATTCTTTTTCAAATCTCTTTGAATCAAAAGTAGATTTTGTATAACCAGCTCTAATTTTTGCTGAGAATCCATCTACTATAAAATTTTCTTTTCCTAACTTTTCCATAGCTTCTTTTAGTTTTGCTTTTAGATCCTTTTCCATTAGATCCATTTCTAATTGTAATTTTTTAAAATTTCTATATTTTTCTATAAAATCACTATCAATAACTATATCGTTATTTTCAATTTTTACTAATTCATTCATTTTTATTTCCTCCTAATCTAAATAATTATCATCGTCTTGTGGTACTTCCACAGGATCTTCTACTTTTTTGTTTTCTTTTCTTTTTATTAAGCTACTTGCTTCAAGTAAAGTAAGTTCGGTTACTTTAACTTTCCCTATATGTTGCATTAAAGGTTTTAACTCTTCGGCTGTATATAATTTTTTAATAATTTCTATTTGATTTTCTTGAATCATAATCTCATCTTTTTTAGATGTAGCCTTAGTAGTTGTTTTTTTAGTTGTCTTTGGTGTTTCTTCGGTAGTTTCAGTTTCATCTACTCTTTTACTAAATTCGTCAGCTTCACTATCACTATAAACACCTGAGTAAGCAATCTTACTATTCTTTAAGATTACTCTATCCATGCACCTTTTTAGTGCCATAGCATAAGGATAGTCATTCTTACAATTATCTTTACTTACTTCTCCAACCTCATATATTCCCTGATCCGGACAATTATAGATAAATACTAATGAATTATTAAATCCCTCTTTATCGATAGTCATACATTCAGGCTTGAATTTTAAATTATCATCTAATACATCATTGATTTTTAGACAACCATCGTGGCTAATAATAAGTCCACTATACATAGCTTTAGTTTTATTAGCGTATGTATTAACTAATATCCAAAAATCACTTTCCTCCAATACATCTTTATATTTTTCACTTTCTAATAACTCAATAACTTTTTTACGAGCTTCTTTATACTTTGGTGTAATAAATTCTACAGGTATTGTTTGCCCGTTTATATACTCTTGTTTCTTTTCACCGAAGTTGTAAGATTTTTTTGTATCTTCTTTCTTTTTTGTGGCTGTTGCCATTTCTTCAATTCCTCCTTACTTTCTTTTAATTTAGTTCTTAAATTTTTATTTTCTAATCGTAGTCTTTCTATCTCTACGGGACTACATAATTTATCCATCATTTTTTTAAAGAGATCATCTTCTACAGCACTCTTTAAAGTTTCATATTTATTTTCTAAGGTGTTATATTTTTTTCTTAATTTAATGTAATCAAACATTTTCAACACCTCCTAACAACTTAGCCTCATTACTAGAATTAGTTAAAGCTTCATATTCAACATATCCATACTTTTTCATATCTTCTAATAACCAATTAGGAATGATTCCTCTTTCTATGAATGTGTAAGTTTTCTCTATTTCTTTTGTATCTTTAAAATACCCAGCTTCTTTCATCTTCTCAATGATAGGTATTGTGTAAGATAATTTATTAGATTCACATTTTTCTAATATTTCAGCAATAGTCGGCATAAACTTAGATGTTTTTATTATTTGATCTATTGACTTAACAACAACTTGTGGAGCATATCCAACTATTTGATCCTGATACATTTTTACTAATCCTATAATTGTTTCTTCATCTAACTCTTTAAAGTAATATGGATAAGCTATTCTTAATTTTGCTATAACACTACTAATCAATTTTGATTGTTCCATTATAAACGCCCTCCAATATTTCCATCGTTTTATCTTTTTTTACAGGTTGCTTTTTATTAACAACTTTTTGATTTAAGTATTTCTCAAATTTAGTACCAAATAGCGTTTCAGGACATAAATATTTACTAAACTCTTCATTATCTAGCCACTCGTCCGTTTTCTTATCAATTACAGCTATGAAGTCGTCGAGTGTATAACCCTCGTTCAATCGTGCTTTTATTTTTGTTTGAGTTGTTTTACTAGAATATTTGAACTTGCTATTAGTTTTTAAATTTAGATGATCTATTATCCTTTTAATAATATCTATATTGATATTTGAATCTTGATTAGTGAGTGATGATATATGAGTATGATTATGATTTATCGGCTTTTTTGGGTTTTCTTCGGTTTCCTCAAAAACCGATTGCTTTTCTTCGGTTTCTTCATTAAGCGGTTGGTTTTCTTGGGTTTCTTCTTTTTTTGGTCGTCCACCTAATCTTCCATTCTCACGATTCCTTTTACATACCTCTTCATATCTTTCCTCGTTTTTATCAATTTCAATTTTTATAGGAATAAATATAGCTTTTAAATATCCATCTAATCCGCTATTACCTGTATTTACATAATTGAAAATACCTTTTATAAGCAATCCAGCGTCATTATTAGATAACTCTTCAAATACCTGTTGTTGAGATTTTTTTAATAAAAAATTATCTTTCATAATGAGCCTCCCTTATGCTAATGTTTACATTGGAACAAAGTTTTTTTATCATCTTTAATCTCCGTTCCTTTTTTGACTTTTGGCTACTTAATCGTTATAATTAAGTAGTAAAATATTTAAGTTTTACATTTGATTTATGTGTTCTTGCTCAACGCATAAATCTTTTTTATTTGAAATACTCTTCATAAAAATATTCAATTATTTCACCACCTACAGCAAACGCTAGTATGAATGTTAAGAATCCAAACCAAGTCCACCCATACATATTTCCTGAGATCCAACTATAAATAGTTAGCATAAATAAATCGTGAATTACTACACTTGCACATAGTAGTAATAAAGCTAGTAAACCAATGTTCCCCCATTTGATTTTAATTTTCTTAGTTCTTTTCATTCTTTTTCCTCGTTCCTATTATTTTCATTTAAGATTATTTCCTTAATCTTCAATTCTTTTTTAACTAAATGTGTAGGGATTAAAATATCTCTCTTACTTTCAGGCAAATAGTAATTTCTTTCTTTTGCTATTTCTAATAAATGTTTCATTACTCTTTCACCATATTTTCTTCCCTGTCCCAACAATTCAGTTAGTTCTTTTTGATTGATATAAGGTTTTTCCATATTTCACCTCTTTGTTCGTTAGTCTTATGGTTATTTCTTTTTATTATTTTTGTTTTCACTATCATATTTGACAGCTAACCAAATCACAGCCACAATAGTTACACATATAATTAAAGTTATTTGCACTCCTGAGCTCATATTTTAGTCCTCCTTTTCTTTTGTTTGGATTTCCCCAACTTTTTGTGTAAAAAAATAATGTGATACTTCTACAGCTTCTATATCTAATACTTCTTTTTCCATGGATCTTAGAATTTCATCTTGATTGAATGGAACTTTATTACTTAATTTATTAGACAAAGCTGTATCAGAGATTCCTAATAATTCAGCGTAGTTTTTAAGATTTCCTAGCTTTTCAATTATTCTTCCTCTCAATTTTGAGTAGTCATAATTTCTTTTCACAATTTCACCTCCTTTGGTTTGGAATTTCCCAACCTAGTTTAATCTTATCATTGTTCTCTTTATAAGTCAACATAAAAATTAAAGTTTTCCAAACTTTTTTTAATTTCTTGACAATTTTTGTTGTTTTTTCCCAACTTATTTAGTATAATCAATATGAGGAGTTGATACGAAGATGTTGGAAGATACTTTCGCAAATAGACTTAAAAAAGCTATGGCTATGAAAAACATAAAAGCTGTAGAATTATCAGCTAAAACAGGTATTGCTAAATCTCAAATTAGTCATTGGCTGTCAGGAACATATAAAGCTAAACAAGATAGTCTAACTACTCTAGCTGAGTTCTTTGATGTTGACGAAGTATGGCTAATGGGATTCAATGTACCAATGAAAAGTGAAAAGAAAAAATATAGTCAAGAGGAAGAAAAAGCTATATTAAAAGACGTTTTAACTAGAAAAGGTTTTTTAAATGAAAACGAAGAAATGACGGAAGAAGATTTTAATAAATTGATTGAGTTTGCAAAAGCTAATAAATCATTTATAATGAAAGATAAACAATAAGAAAGAATATCTCTAAAAGAAATATTCTATCAAAAAGCTATATAGTGTAATGTCAATTTCTAAATCTTCCAATTCACTATAAAAAATTTTTAAGTCTAACAACCTATAATTCCCCCTCTCGGGGCTCTATTATAAAATTAAATATTTTATTATACCAATAAATGTAAGTTATTTATCACTTTAACCCTAAAATGTATGTTTTCAGGTCTTAAATGTAAAAAAATTACATTTAAAGGATATAAAATATCATTTAAGACAAAAAATACGCTAGTTCAGGTATTTTTAAATAGATTATGGAGGTGTAAAAATGAAAGCTAGAACAAGTTGGAAAACTATTATCCCTGATTGTTTACTATTTATCTTTATTATTGGTTTATTTACTATATGGAAAAAGATATTTAGAATATTAACAACTAAGTTAGAAATAACTGATGACATGGTTTCAGGAAAAGTTGGATTGATCCATACCGAAACTTTAGAATCACCAATTAGACAAATAACATCAGTAAAAGTAAATCAATCAGCTATGGGAAAAATATTTAACTATGGAGATGTTTATATTAACACTCCAGCCGGTAGCTATGAATTTTATTGTATGGCTGAGCCAAATAAAATAAAAGATTATTTAAT
Organism: uncultured Bacilli bacterium; assembly: GCA_947624695.1. Taxonomy (GTDB): domain Bacteria; phylum Bacillota_I; class Bacilli_A; order RF39; family UBA660; genus SIG200. Next base: position 21,560 of record CANQLN010000002.1, on the reverse strand, counting down.
AAGTAAAATGAAATAAAAAAAAGACGCCTAGAGGTGCAACTCTAAGCGTTAAATGGAAAACCCATAAGACTAACGAATCTTAAACAAAAATAACCGAAGCTATAATTGTAAATGAGTTTCCTTTTACATTATAGCACGGAACAAAAAATAAAACAATAAAGGAAGTGCTAAAATGTCAGTATTTAAGGATAAAGAAAAAACTAAAGATGGGCGTCAGTACCGCTTCAAAGTATATTATCATAACACGGAGGGAAAATTAGTACCCTATACTTCTAAAAGATATTTATTAGAGAAAGAAGCTAGAGCCGAAGAAAGAGTATTTTTAATGAATCGTGACGCTCCAATAAAAAAGAGGTTTGAAATAGTAGCCGATGATTATTTTAAAGACGCCGAACATAGACTAAGAGAATCTACATATCTTACTTATTTATCTCAATACGAAAATAATATTAAGCCATATTTTAAAGGCAAATATATTGATGAAATAAGTGTTATGGATATAGAAAATTGGAAAAACAAACTTATAGATAAAAAAATAAAAATATCCACTTGTAATCAATACTATGTTGTCTTTAAAGAGATATTCACTTTTGCTAATAGAAAGTATGAATTAAATTATAATCCGGTAGAACTATCAGGGCGTTTTAAAAAAAGAAATGATGAAGTTATTGAAACAAATAAAAAATTAAGATATATTGTTTACGATCAATATTGTAAATTTATAAGTGTTATAGATGATGAATTATGGCATTGTTTCTTTCTTACTTTATATTTTACAGGTATGAGAAAAGGAGAAATATTAGCTATAACTTGGAGAGATATAAACTTTAATAGCAATATGATTAGTATAAATAAGACTATATCCTTTAACACTAAAAAAGGAAAATTTAAAATAACAGCAACTAAGAATTGCTTAAATAGAGAAATTACTATGTCAAGAAAATTAAGAGAAGAATTATTAAAATATAAAGAGTATGTAAAACAATATAGTGACTTTAGTGAAGATTGGTATGTTTTTGGAAATGGTGATGTCATAAGTGATTATCAAGTTCAAAAGCATAGAAAAGAATACTTTAAGTTAGCTGATATGGAAAAAGAAATGATAACTATACACGAGTTTAGACATTCTCATGTAAGTATATGTATTAACGAATACATTAGATCAGGAGAAACTGATTCAACTAAATTTTTCTTAATGATGTCACAAAGAATGGGACATAGTCTAAGAGTTATGCAAGAAGTGTATATGCACTTATTCCCTAGTGTTCAAGATAAGATAGTTGATTTATTAGATAATCTATAAGCCATTAACCTGTCAAAAATATTGACAAGTTGAAATAAATAAAGAATTATTAGTACCTAAAATAGTACCTAAAAAAGTAAAAACCCCTATAAAATAAGGGAAAAGTAATATTTTAATTTTTATAACATAAAACTTGTTTAAATGCTATACTCTGTAATTTATAGTATTTATAAGTATTTCTATGTTATATAAAGTATTAAAATGTTATATAATTTCACTTTTTTAGTCACTATTTAGTACCTAACTAAAGGAGTGATTAAATTGAATTGTAAATATCTAAGGAGAAGATCTAAAAAAGAAAAAATATATATTTATTGTACCATTAAAAAGAAGATAATTGAATATAGTGATTGTCATAATTGTAAAGATAAAGAATACAAACAATATAAAACCTTAAAATCACGCACAAACAAGCAAGCTAAGAAAGAAAAAGAAAGATTTAGTATAATTTATCCTAATCTTACTAAATGCTGTGAATGTGGCTTAAAAACGGGTGATTTTGATAGAAGATTAAATATATATACTAGAGTTGAAAAAAATGAAATATTTAGCGGATCATATAGAAGTATATCTATAGAAGATGGTATGGTAGCTCCAATGTGTATTTTTTGTCATAAGCTATTTCATAAAGATACTTTAATGAATCTTCTTTATAAAGTTAAATTTCAAAAAGAATATTTAAAAGAACATACAAGAGAAGAATTTATAAATAGATACGGACAAGACTATATATATAAACTAGAGAAAATTAGAGCAAAAAAAAAGAGGTAGGGACATAATTGTCCTTACCTTTTATTCATTAAAATAATTTAATATTATCCCAACGAGTTAGTCCAGCTTTAAGATTTAGATTAACTTGTCTTTGCACTTCATCATAATTAGATCCTAAAGCTTTTTTACGAGCCTCACCATTTCCAAAGTCACCTCTAATAGTTTTCTTAACCAAAGTTAAAATATCAACGCTAGGTGTTGGATTAGGTTTAGGATTATTACCGGCTAACATTTCATTTACTCTAGCTTGAACTTTAGAATAATCATATCCAGCACTCTCTAATCTTTGTTTTCTTTCAGGATTATTTCCCCATTTACCAGCTATTACCTCTTTAGCTAATTCTTCTATTGATTTATTAGATGATTGATTAGATGTATTTTCACCATCAAAACTTTTACCATTAAAGATATAGTCGTATGGATCAATAGCTGAACTACTACTTCCTTTATCAATTTGAAAGTGTAAATGCACTCCTGTTGCTTGTCCTGTTGCACCCATAATACCCAGCTTTTGACCTTTTTTTACCGATTCACCTACTTTAACACAAACTGATCCTGATTTTAAATGATAATATAAAGTTTGCCAACCGTTATTATGTTTTAATCTTACATAACAAGCTTGTCCATATTGTACGCCACTATTACAAATAGAAGTGACTATACCATCAGCTACAGCAATAATTTCACTACCACCAATTAAGTCAATTCCTTTGTGGTAGTCACTTATTTTTTGACCTCTATATGTATATGTACGAGGACCAAATTTACTCGTTACTGTCAACTTGCTTGCATTCACAGGTTTCATTACTATCACACTCACTTTCTTTCATTTCTTCTTCGGTTATGCCAAAAATTTCTTCTTGATTTTCAACATTAACTTCTTCAACTTGTTCTTCAAGAACTTCATTTTTTTCTTCCATCTTTTATTCCTCCTATTCTATGGAAAATTTTTTTATATGAAAAAAGAGAACTATTGCTAGTTCCCTTTAATCACCATTATTTTTCTTCGTTAGATGAACTTTTTAATTGGTCTAATACATCTTTAATTTTTTGTGGTATAGGCAATCCTAATATAGAAGCATTTTCTACAACGGATATACCCTCGTTAGCTAAATAAAAAGAGATTGTTACATATCTCAATCCCTCAATACCTGTAGCTTGTCCTAATAAATTAGTTATTCCCACTAAAATAATTATCATTACTTTTTTAAAGATTCCTTTAAAGCCAACTTCACTAGATAACTCTTTTTTATATATCCCACACATAACGCCTGATATATAATCCATTCCCATTATGATTAAAAGCGTTATCATCATAGTATCATAGCCACCAACTAACCAACCTATCCAAGTTATGATAGCTGTTAAGCCAGCTTTAATTATATTTATAATATTCATTAACTTACCTCCCTCAATTATTCTTCCGGCTTTTTAGGAAATTCCACATCATAAGGGAATCCCTTTTGCTTAGTAATATCTCTTAGCTCTTGCCTATATTTAGCCCAATCTCCTCTTAAAATTTTTGTTAAATTTTCAAATAAAGTTTTTACTACTAATAAAAGATTAGTAGCGTTTATGTCCTCAGGTAGATCTAAGCCTATTCTATCCAGCAATAATTGTTTATCACTATCAGCCAAAAGCTCATCTCGTTTTTCTCTTACTTTTTTAGCTAATTCTTGATAATCAGTATCTTTAGCTAACTCTAGCCACGCTTCATAGTTGTTTTCAATGGATTCCTCTAATTTTTCTCTATAGATGGTTTTGATTTTGTAAACTGAGTATTCATAAGAAGTAGCTTCCTCTTCTTGATCTTGAATCTCTTTTACATCATCAAAAAAAGCAACCTCAATTAAGTTGCCTTTTCTATCACCTATTTTGAATTTTGGAGGAATTATTGTACTTCTTGCTTTCATTTCTTACAACCTCCTTACATTTTTTGTAATCAATATATGGCTTAATATATTTTTGCTGATAATTATGAGAATTACAATGTTTTAACCACCCGCTATAAGATAACATAGCTGAGGCGTCTTTGAAAGTCATTTCGTCTTTCTTAGATATTTTCTTTGCTCTTCTCTTTATCCTCAAAAAATTACTTCTCCTTAAAGTAGTATATCCACGATAAAACCTATATCCTAAGAAGTCTATTGGTCTTGAATTAACTTTGAATAATTGCCAATTTTCTTTTATAACTAATTTTTCATTAGCTACAAATTCATCAATAGCATATTTTATTTTTCTAAGTTCTTTCTTATTATTAGAAAACAATACCATATCGTCCATGTAACGGATATAATATTTTACCTTTAATACTTCTTTAATATAATGATCTAAGTCTTGTAAATAGAAGTTTGCAAACCATTGAGAAGTATAATTACCAATAGGCAATCCCTCTTTACCACTATCAATAATAATATCTATTAAATCAAGTGTATCTTGGTCTTTTATTATTCTTCTAAACTTAGCTTTTAAAATATCCTTATCAATACTAGGATAAAATTTCTTTACATCTAATTTCAAACAATATTTAGTATATTTCCTATCATCTACAAGTATTCTTTTAAGATATTTCATACCTCTATGAATACCTCTATTTTTAACGGAAGCACAGCACAACTCATACATTCCTTTTTTTAATAGAGGCTCTATTTGTAGCATTAAAGCCCAATGAATAACCTGATCCGGATAGAATCTAGGTTTATATATTGTTCTTTCTTTTTTATTTGCCCCATCGTGAATTTTCATCTCGATATAAGGGCTAGGAACATACTTTTTTTCCTTTAACATCTTTTGTACTTGCATAGCGTAATAAGTAGGAGAATCTAATATCTTTTCAACATTTTTTCTCTTACCTTTTCCTATACTAGCTTTTGAGATTGCTAATTCAATATTGTTCAAATCTACAATCTTTTCATAGATAAATCCTTTTCTTTTCATTCCTGAGTCACCAATTCTTATATTTGCCTACCAGCTGTTCGAGAAATTCCATTTTTCAGGAGATAAACCTACTAAGCCAGCCCAGAACGACTAATTTTCAGCAAGGGCTGAGGAAGATGATGTGTAAGTTTTTTACTTTAAATATAAGTGGTCGAGCACCGATGTTAGCGTTAGCATTAGAAGAAACATTATTACAATTCCAACACCACAAGCCAGCTTGTGTGGTATTATTCCAATCTCCGCCGACAAGAGCATACAAACAACCAATAACGCACGAACTCACACACACCAAGTCCCTAGTTTTAATCTTCTCCCCAAAACAAGTCGGCGGGAAAGATTAAACTATCATACCTAGTTTCAAATTAAGTAGTCGAGCACCGTTGCTAGTCCACGCATTAGACGAAGTTTCATTCATATTCCAACACCACAAGCCAGCTTGAGAATCGTGATTCCAATTCCCGCCGACAAGAGGCACAAGACAAACCCCGACTAACTCGGTGCTAAACACATCAAATCCCTTTTAAAAGGTATTTTTATTTTATAATCGACATTCGTCGATTGATGGGAGGCTGACCGCCCCCAAACCCCCGTTTTAGCTGGTTTTAAGAAGTCGAGCACCGTGGCCAGCCCACGCACTAGACGAAGGCTCAGTCATACTCCAACACCACAAGCCAGCTTGAGAAGCGTGATACCAATGCCCGCCGACAAGAGCAATTCTATCTCCCTCACTTTGCCAATAATTATCACACATATTAGTATCACTACTACCTGTTGCCTCAGTAGGCAAAGCTATTAAAGGATTATTAGAATCATACCCTAACTTAGATACATAACCTGTAACATCGTCATTGGTATATCCTAGTGGCGTATAACCATCATTGAATTTATCTACAGCGTACTTGTCAGGATTGTAACATATATAAGCTTTACGCTCTCTTATGTTGATACCATCAACAAATTGCCATATATTACCGAATATATCCTCGATACCACGATAAATCATTGATGTATTGTCAGTACCATCTCTACTTCCCGACTTCATTCCTAAAACATCACATTGACCGCTATTAACGGGAGCTGTATGAGAGCTATTAGTATAACCTGAGCCAAGTTTTAATTGACTATTGTAATCAGCATATTCTACTAAATACAACATTTGTAATATGAAATAATGCCAATCCATTTGACCGAAGCCTTTTCCTAAAGCTCTAGCATAGCTTCTAAAGTTTGTTATATTGACATTAGTAAGAGGTGCTTGTCCACTTCTACTATAAACCCTAGAGGCTGAGCCGGACATAGTATATCTACCAACCGAAAACTCTTCACTTTTAACAAACCCAGCTAATTTATTTTTAGAAATTAAGATATATTCATAATCACTATCTCTATATCTCCTCCAATAAAATTCAGGAATCTTGGTTAAAACATCACCATTACTTCCATCAAATTTAAAGGTAGGATCACCATAATAGGCGGTTATTTGTTGACCGACTATATCATAGTTATAAGAAATAATGTCACTCCACGGATAAATGCTATCAAAATCATTTTTCACAGGATTAGTATTAACTTGAGCGTTTGCTTCAAGTCCAACAGCGTCCCTGATTCGTTCCCAAGCTGATGATGAAGTAGTAAGTGATCTTCTTACACCATAAACTTTAGTAAGATTATCAGTTGCCCTGTTTCCTACATTAACACTTCCAATCATTTCTATTCCTCCTCTACTTTATTCATAATTGAATATCTAAATGTCATAGTTATATCCTCATTAGGCAATTCAGTAGTTATTACTTTAAATCCACCCTCATAAGAATTAGTATAGGAAGAATTTAGTTTATATTGGTTTTCAATATCTAAAATTCCATCAACAATAGTATCAGCTGTGATGTCCTTATCTATTATATCATATTCGTAAAATCCTGTGTCATCATTTTTAGTCCACTTAGTAGCTAACAATAATTTTTGATAACTAAAATTACGAACTTTATATAAAAATTCAATTCCATCTTCAATATTATTCATAACTTCCGCTTCTACCAAAGTTCCGTCTTGGGCAACTTCCCCCGGATCTTGCGTTAAAGTTAACTCATTTCCGTCCTGATCTTTATATCTATTAGGAAATTGAACTATTCTATCCAACCATTTTGTTGGTTTATATTGTTTCATAAACTAAACTCCTCTCCACAATATATCAATCCAGCATATCGTTTTATTTTTACAAAGCCAACAGGCTCTTGATTATCAGGCTTAGCATATAAACCAATACCATTAGCTCCACAATAGAAAGTATTACATTTTCTTAATTCTCTCATGCAAGAATCAATAATGTACTTTATCAACGCCAAATCTTTTTCCAAGATATTAGCTTTAATATAATCCATTGTATTACTAAATTCTATTTCTTCATATTCCTCACCTAATTTCATACCATTCATTAAAGTTATAATATTATTTCTAATTCTATTTATATCTTTAATATGAGGTATGTCTTTTACATTCCAATCAGTTTTTACACTAATTTCTACAGGAATATAAAATAATCCACTATTATTTAGTAGATTCATTACATATTCACAATTATTTTCTATTCTATTTAAGTCGGTGTAATTGTAAGCACCTTTATTATTTTCATTAGTTGGATCTAGCTTAATTAAATCAACATCGGCTTGTGTTCTATCATAGATAGGATCAATCCACATTATTATCACCTACTTTTACAACTACGCTATCTCCACTCCAAGCACCATCATATTTAATATTATTTTCAACTAAATAACCTATTAAGCTACTACTAAAATCAGTTTCTATCGGCATTATTGTTCTAGTATCTTTTAATATATCTCCTCTATTGCTAAATGAGTATATATTACGATTATTATACCAATCACCAATAAATTCTTTTAATTTCTTAGTCTTAGAATTTTCAACCATTTGTGTAACTATATCATTTTTATATTCAATATTTTCACCATCGGCGTTATATTGTTTAGAATCAATAGTTTGGCTGTTTGTTATTTTATTTCCGGATAATATCAAAGATATAGGAGAATCTCCATCACTACTTATTTCTAACACAGCATATCTACCATAATAATTAGCATTTAATATAGTTCCTCCTGTTATAGAAGCACTTATATTAGTAGCTAGATCATATTCTACTTCTAATGTACCAGCCCCTATTAGTTCTAATGATTCATTTTTAAATAACTCACTAACATTTTCTTCTATCAAATAATGATTGATATAAACGATAGAGTTATATAATTCACTTTGAACATTTACAACAGGTTGGCTAGTAATAAAGTCATAATCCATTCCATCAGGATTTAACACATAGCTAAATGGTTGAATATTTATTATATTCTCTCTATTAGTAAATAAAATACAATTTCCTGTAGTTGCTATTATTTGTAGTAATTGTCTAGCCTCTAATTTAGGAAGAGGAGCGTCAGTTTTAATTAACTTTAACCCCTCCCATAAATTATATTGGCTACTATCAATTTCACTATCTTCTAATACATCTACAGCTAGATCATATAAACTTCTACCATTAGCATTATATACACCTTTTTTATAAACCTTAGTTAAATAATTTATCAATGTAGTAGTGCTAAATGTTACTTGATTTTCACCGACATCAACTGAGCCCGTCAATAACATATTACCACCTAATATCCATTCAATAGTCCCATCGTCTAATTGATAGCCCCATTCATAAGATATAGGTTGTTGCTGTAATATGTATCTATACCAGCCCTGTGGATTATCAGGATTAAATAACTTATTCATATTTTCAATAGTAAATTTAAAAGTATGTGTAGGTAGCTCCGAGTTTATCATAGTAGTTTTTTCTTTACTCTCAGCACTTATGATATTATCATCGGTATAAGTTTCCTTAATACCAAATAATAATTGATTAACTCGTATTCTTCTAAAAGGCAAGCTAGATTCTACAAAGAATATTTCTATCCTATTCCATCTAACTAATTCCTCATTATCGGCAAATATCAATCTATCTTTATAACTATCTAAAGTATATTCTTTATTCATTATAAGAGATTCATCTCTATAAGCCTTAACATTAAGCTTTTTAGCGTAATTTTCATCAATACTATCAAATACCATACTTAAACCTAAAGTAGTTAAATAAATATTAGATGTAAGAATAATACAAGCTTCTTCTCCAAACTTACAATTTTCATCACTCATAAAAGAACTTACATAAGTTTGATCTAATTTCTCACTACCATATATTGGTTGGCTTCCGTTAAGAATCCAAAAGTTTTTTTCAAGTGTTGCATAATTTTTAGTTTGTATAATATCGGCTTGTTTTATTGCTTCCAAATCACTATATATTTCTTCACTATTGCTGGTTAAAGTTGGATTAGTGTCAGGATCTATTATATTGAAATTAACTCTCAAAAAACCAAAGTTTCTTTTTGGCTTTTTTAATTGTTCTATCATTTCTTTACTTGCCATATTACTAATACCCCATATCAATAATGTTTACTTTAACATCTTTAAATTCAGTAGGCTTTTGAACAGGCTTAAAACTATTATCCCATTTTGTTGGAGTACCGCTCAAATTACCAAAATAAAATCTACGGACTAAAACTTGCATTTCTTCCGTATCATAATAAGTAAGTAGAACTTCAAAATTAGCTACTTTCTTTTTTAGCCAATTATAATCCTCTAAAGGAAGTATAGGAAAAACTAAATTACTAAATTTATTTATTCTTCTATTTACAGGTTGAGCAATAGTTTTTCCATTGGTATTTCTCGTACCATTTACTAATTGCTCATTCTCCTCTAAATATCCTACTGAGGGATTACTCGGCAACGATTCACCATTAAATAGAAATAATGGACTTGAATTATTCTTCATTTGTTATCCCTCCTTAATAAACAAATTGTGGATTTTTACCACCATTATAACCTTTGTTATTTTTAGCCTTATCATAGACAACGACTAAATCGTCACCATCTATTCTAGTTTCTCCTGTGACTTCTACTTCTAATTTTTGATTCATTTGAGTATTCATACCTGATTCTTCAATAGCTTCCATAAATGTTTCTTTCATCATATCCTTTGGAGATACAATTTCCGGATTGCTCTTAGCGTTATTATATTCGGCTACCCTTACTATAGTTTCCTCAGCTAAAACACCTCCGGTTTCTAAGCTAGGTATTTGTGGAACACTTATCAATTTAATTAAACCTTTAAATGGCTCTATTCCTAAGAATGAAATATCTCTAACTGTCTTTAAGGCTGAGTTGATAGCGTTAAATGGAATAGCAACTACTTTATTTATTCCAGCAATTAAAGTATTAACTACTTTCTTAAATGCGTTAGCTATACCATCTTTGATTCCACTAAATATTTGCCCGCCTGATGAGAAGATATTTTTAACACCATTCCAAGCATTACTAAATATATTTTTAAAGAATGTAGCTACTGATGAGAAGATATTTTTTATACCCTCCCAAGCGTTTTTTGCTCCATTTTTTAATCCATTCCACATATTACTAAAGAAGCTTCCTAAAGGTTTTATGATGGCGTCATTAAACCAACCACTTACTACCGACCATACAGACTTGATTATATCCCAAGCACCTTTAAATAATGCTATTATTGTGTTTATTACGCCTGAGAATAATGATCCTATAGCACTAATGATTCCACTAAAGAAATCTTTAATACCCGTCCAAGCTTTTTCCCAATCACCTGTTAAAACGCCTGTAATAAATTCCATTACTCCACTTAGAGCGTCAATTATTCCACCAATAATTCCGCACAAGCCATCAATAGCTGGCTCTAATACATTCATAATTACATTTATGATCGTATCTATTAAAGGACTTAGAAATTCCCATACTGAGCCAATAGCAATAATAATATTAGATATACAATTTAATATCTTATCAACTACAGGAGCTAAGTAGGTATCATACATACTTACAACCCAAGCTATAACTTCTTCCAAATAACCAAACAAATCTCTTAATATAGTAAATACTACATTTAAAGCTTGTTGGAATCCGTCACTCATTACCCAATTTAATAATGAGTTAGCTATACTTATACATAAATCTTGGATTGATATAAATATGTTGGCTATAGATTGAATAATAGCTGTACCATTACCAGCGTTATTCCATGCGTTAGCTAGAGCTTGTGAGAAAGCCCCAACTATATTAAATACATTAGTCCACATAACTAATAAATTTTCTACTATTTGTTGTCCTGTTCCGTTAGTCCATACTTCCATAATAGAACTAAATACAGCTATTCCTAAATTTTTAATACCATTGAACGCATTTTTTAGACTATCTATAAACGCTTTTCCTTTATTGTCCCAAGCCTGTTTTATAGGATCAAATAGAGTTGCTAAAAGTTCTTTAGCTTTATCTATCCAACTAAATAAAACATCTAATTTACTCATATCTACTTCACCAACGGAAATAGACGGAGTATCATCACCACTTGAAGAATCTTTATTTATAGTATGAAATTCATCTAAGCTAGATTGAGCTTCTTGTAAGCCTTTAGTAGATTTAGCCTGTTTATCAATAGCTTTAGCGTTAGCCCTAGCTACTAAATCAACACCGGTTAAAGCCTTAATAAAGGCATTTACATAGCTAACTAATTTAGTGAATAATCCTACTAGATATTCCAAAATTGGTGCTAATAGACTTCCTAATACATTCCAACAATTTTGAATAGAATTAGATAATTGCGTATCAAAACTTAAATATGATTGCATAGCCCTACTAATAACACTAAACGCTGTTCTTACACTTAATAAAGCTAAAGCAAATTTCTTAATGGATTTTACTCCATTACTAAAAGCATTAGATAATCCTTTTCCCATATTTTTGGAGTTTGATACGACATCTTTCATTTTCTTACCAAGTCCACTTATATTGGAAATAGCATTTTTAACGCTGTTCTTTATTCTTGCAAAAGCTCCGCTAGTCACTTGTCCGGCTTGTTGTCCCTGAGCCTGTAATTTCAAAAGTCTATTTCTTAGTCTTTCTATATCAGCCTCTATTTTCATTGTGTCCCCAACTTCATAACCTAGATCAGCCTGTTTTAAGGTATCTTCTAAATCTTCAATTTTAGTCTTTAAATAAGCCTGTTGCTTGCTAGTATCCATTACAGCTTTACCATAACTACTTAATTGTGATTTCATTTGTGAAACACTAGAAGCTGTACTACTAGCTATAGATTTAGCCTGATTAGTCATATTCTTCATTGGCTCAACACTTTTACTTACAGCACTTTTTACTTCCTCAGTTATCTTTTTAATACCGGATAGAGCGTCAGTAATATTAGCTTTAATGACTATTTCTAATTCTTCTATTGTAATAAGTCCTCACCACCATTTCTTTAAGTGATTCCTTATTATTCCTTTTTCTTCGTTTCTTGTTTCAACTCTTCACTTAACTCTAGCATTAAGTTTACTAATTCTTCTCCCTCACTAGCTTTTCTATTGTATATACTTTCTTTTTCCAATTCCTCTTCAAATAATTTAGGATATACTTCCTTAATTAAATTAACATTCTTTGGATTCTTAGCTGTCATACCTGATCCAATAAGTTTATTACCCAAGTTTTCAGCTAATTTAATATATTGTTTCAATTCAAACTCGTATTGGAGAGAACGAGATTCTACATAGAGTTTAGCCTCTCTATAGGTAGAATCCCAAAACTCGAGAGGCTTCATTCCAAAACGATAAGCTAAAGGCTCTAATTCATAGATTAAATCAATATAGTCTAGCCTTTGTAACCTTTGAACTCTTCGGCTACCGCTTCTCCTATTACTTTGTCCGCTGTCCTGTTCAAGACTTCGTTGATGTCGAATCCGGCTAATGGATTGTTCGTTTCCTTTTCTAGTTCCTCTTTCGACATCTTCTTCCCGAAAAAAGATTTATCGTTTATCTCCTCAGCAATTAAGCTATAGACAGCTTGATAATCTTTATCGTTTTCTTTAACCCAAGATTCAACTAAATCATAAACTTTATTAGGATCTCCGTTAAGTTCTTTTTTAGTTTCACCATCATCAGCTAAATTTAATAGAATATCAGCTAAAAACTCAAAATCTACATTATTTAACGCTCTAAAAAAAGCGTCCCTTAAATTCTTTACTTTATTTTTCTTATTTATTGCTACAATCTTTTTCATTGTAGCTGTAAAAGAATATTCTTTACCATTAACTATTAAAATCATTTTAAATAAAACCTCTTTCCTTTTCTTATTCAGTAGCCTCTTGTTCTACATTTTCAGTAGCTTTAGGCTTACTTTCTTTCTTCGTTTTTTCAACAATTTCTTTAAATCTAGGATTATGACGGAAGTGTTTGATATGTTCCGGATTATGGATATACCAAACACGACCGGTTTTAACTTCTCTAAATTTAACCATTATTTTTCCCTCCTATTCTGGATTAGTAGGTAGTCCGTGAGTTTCTTTAACACTAGAATTTCTATAAAGTGTTAAAGTATCTTTAATAATATCTCCAGCTGTGATAGTATCACCTGTTAAATCCATTTGAGCTGAGAATGATTTAACTAATGGCTTTCCGGCGTTAGTTTCATCACAAGTTGATTCAGGATAGCGGATAAAAAACCAATAACTATCATTACTATCAGCTTTTTTCTTTAAATCGTCATGTTGATCGGATTTATAAAGAACAGGAATTGCTGGAGTAGTAGCTTTCTTACTACCTTTACTTTGTTCCTCTCCGTCCATATCAGTAGTTTGATATGTTACAGCTTCCGCTGGATCTTCGGGAGATGGAATTTCCTCCGTGTACATAACCAAAGTTAACTCTTCTTCGGTAGGATATTCCTTATCACTTATATAAATTTTAGTTAGAGTACCTGTTTTAGGTGTTGCCATAATAAATCCCTCCTTTTTTGATTATTTGACTTTCTCTAAGCTATTTGTTATAGCATTATAAAACACCTCGTAGCTTCCTCCGTAACGATGACTTTTTGTTATCTCGTCATAAAGGTCTATAGGTGTTCCTAATCTTGTAAAATTATATCCTCTTAATTTACTATCAACTTTATCAATTAAAGCAATACTATTGGATTTCTTTTTAGTCCAAGCTTCAATAGTAATTGAAAACCTAGATAATATTGGCTCTATTTCTCCTGTTTTTTCGTCATATCTCATAGGAGCTTGTACTACTAAACACGGAAACACGCCATTAGCGTCAGGGTTTTCTCCTACAACTTCTTTTATAATTGTTTCTAGTATAGAAATAACTAAATCATAAAACTCTTTAACACTTAATTCATGCAATTTCACTTTAATACCTCCGTTAGAAATTTACCTATTCTCTCATCAACTAAATTAGCGTTCTCTTCCCTAGAAGAAAAAGACGCCGGACGCATAAATGGATATGGCTGAGTAGCAAACATAATATAGAATAATTCTCCACCTATGTTTATTATTCTTTCAGGACTAAAAGCTCTATCTACTTTATCTACAGGCAAAAACCAATATCTATAACCACTAGCTATAAATGTTTTTGTTTTACCTATATGAGATAATTCAGCTTTAGTACCTGTACCAAATTCCAAAAATGGAGCATAGCTAAATAAGTCTTTATCCGTGTAAACTCTACCGACAACTTGATTCTTACTAAAGTCAACAACTTCTATAGGAATCATTTTTTTATCTCTTTTTCCACGCTTATTGTCTAAAGCTTTTTCTTGGGTATTACCTAAAGCGTCCTCTACACCTAATTTAGTATTTTCAGGTAGTCCTTTAATTAGTTTTTCCATCTTTTTATAAAAGCTGTCTAAACTTTGTTTTTCCCATTCAACTTTAAACATTATTACTCCCCATTGTTGGTTATTAAAGTATATAAAGTAGTTTTACCTATTGTCGGTTTGTTTTCTACTAAATAACTTGGCTTTCCATTAGTCACTTTTTTAGATTCTTCATCTATAGTAAGTTCCTCAAAAGAAATACCATCACCTTTATTGATATTCAAAACTTTATCAGTACGAAGTTTTATTATTTCATAGTCAACATCACCAGCACTATTTCGATCTAATTCATCTAAATCTTGCTGTGGATTCAACCATTCAATACCCTTAAAGTACCAACTTGTTTCGTATTCTCCACTTTTTAGCACTTTATCAGGCTTATATACATATAAGGGTTTTAGATTCTTAATTCTCATCGAATCACCCTAATAGTTCTTACATCTTTTTTTAGTTTTTCAACTATGTCAACATAAGAAGTAGATAGGCTTCCCTCAGTAGAACTAGAACTACCCTCATCGCCTCGTCTTAAATAAGCTTCTTTTACAGCTTCATAAACATACGGATATAATTTATTATCGTTTTCTTTACGATTAGAATTATGGGAGGCAATAGAAATATAATCATCAATAAAATCAGACAATACACTATCGTCCCCAACTTTGAAATTAACATCAATGTCTTTTTTTAATCTATCAAACATTTTAGTTTTCATTTCATTTTCCATTCTACCGCCCTCCAATTCTCTTATTTTTATTCCTCAGGAATAAGTGCTAATAAATCATCTTTTTTCATATCTTCATTAGCGTCAATTCCTAAAGTTTTTAGATAAGCTACTAATTCCTTTTTATTATAGTCTTTAATAGCTTTTTCAGTAGATTTATTAGAAGCTTTAGCTCCTACTTCAACATATTCACTATTAGCTTCTAATTGTTCTTCTACCCACTTATTTTGAGGAGTTAAAATAACTCCTGTATCTTTATTTCTAAAACTTTTCATAAATATCCTCCTAATTCTTTTAATCGGCTGGACTTAAAGTCAAGCCTGTTAAATCTAACACTTTTGTTGTGTTACCATTTTTTAATGTGATAGTTTGCGTATTAGAATGTATCTTACAAACAAGTAAATAATCATTTGAATTTAAAGTACCTGTCCCTTTACTTTCAGGATCGGATAATTCAAAAGTAACTTCATCACCATTTTTAGCTTCATCAACTTCAATAGCTAAGAAGTTTCCCTCCGCTCCTTTTTCAAACTTATCAAAGTTCTTTACATATTTAGAAGTACCTGATACTTTATCTCCTTTTACTTGGATATTATCTTGTAAGTCAGTTACATTCATTCCGTAAACATCACCGGTTGGCAAGCTAATTGTTACCGATTTTTCAGGGATTACTCCGCTTTTTTTTTAACTAAAATTAAGTCAGGAGTAACAACCTTAGTACCCATATCAATAAACATACCAAAACCGATAGCTTTAGATAAACCTATTTGAGTTGGATTATAGATACTTGGGTGTTTAGGTTGAGCTACAGCACCATCAATAAATACGATGAAATCAACATCTTTAGGCATATTTACTGTACTAAATACATCAACTCCGTGGAACTTACCAGCTTCACCAATAGAAGTATCAATATTAGAGTTTGTAGCTTCATCAAGATAATCTCTAAAATTATTATAGTAAGTTGTACTAAATGCTACTTTGATTAAAGGTAGTGGAACACCATTTACAAAGTCATTCTTTGTACCCTGTAAAGTTGCAATAGCACTACTTACAATTTTATTGATAGCTGTTTCTTCGGTACTAAATTCAGTTCCCTCTTTAGCCATAGCGTCAAAGAATTTAACATCACTATCAATACCAATAACCATTTGATGATTAGCTGTTCTTCTTTCGATTAAACCGCTAACACCATACATTCTTAAATCTTTTTCTTCTACTTCCTCTAAATATTCTAAATCGTCATCAACAGGAACTACAACAGGTTTTGCTTCTACATGAGGAGCTTCTCCTTTACCTCTTGCTGTACCATATTTTTGACCTTTTACATTAGCAAATCTCTTTGCTTCAACACTACCACTAGCTGGATCACCGCTTAAATCCTTATTAGAATATAATCCGGCAACAGTTTGAGTGGAAATGTTTTCAATTACCTTTCCGTATTCTTCGGCTAACTTATCTTTGCTTTCAGTAGATAATAATTCAATACTTAAAGCGTCTAATCTATTTGTATCCATTAAAAATCACTCCTTTTCTAAATTTTTTAAAATACATTTGGGATACTTTTTTTAGATCCTCCGTTATTTTGATTAATAACGGATTTAGGAGTTGTTTCTTTTAATCTCTTATTAACTTCTTTTTCTACAGTCTCATCAAAAACCTTTTTAATATTTTTAATAGTAGGCTCTACTTGTTCGGCTTTAATGTTTCTAAAGTCAATAAGATTCAATAAAGAAACATCTACCTTAGTTTCAGGAGCATTAGCCATCTTAATAGCTTCTTCTTTCAATTCGTAAGCATTTAATTTAGCTTCCGCTTCTTCCTTTTCCTTACGAGCTTTATCTAACTCATAATTCTTTCTTTCGTCCTCTTTCATCTTAGATAATTTATCAGCCTCACTTTGTTTAGCTTCTTGTTCAGCTTCCCATTTAGCCCTAGCTGTATCTAAAGACTTTTGGACTTTCTTATCAAATTCACTTTGATAATTAGATTCTTTCAACATTTCGTCAAAAGTTTTAGGTACTTGAACATCAGCACCCGTGTTTTGGTTTTGTTGATTGTTATTTTCAACAGCTCCAGCATTATTATTGTTTGCGTCCATTCTTATTCCTCCTTTGTCCCAAGCCATTTACTTTAAAAGTCCCCAGCTCATTACATAAATTTCACAAACCCTATTTATTCAGCCTACAATAGAAAAAGGCATTAAAAAAAGGAATGTAGCTATCATTCCCTTTAATAATCAAAATACCCGTGCCTAAAACCCATTACACGCACAACTACTCCGGTAGCGAACCATCAATAAAGCTTTCACCTTATTAGTAGTCTTTCCAAAGAAAAAAGCACTTAATTAGTGCTTAACTTCTTATAATAATTTTTAACTTTTTCTCTAAATTGAGATTCATTCAATAATCTTTTATCGTGAGTATTGGAATCATCATATAAAGAACAAGCTTCATTTATATCATCATAAACATAGATATATCTTTTTTCTAAATCATTTATTTCAACTTGTGAATATTTATCACTAAAGTCATAGCAAAACTTATCGGCTTCATATTCTCCATTGATAAATGATTCTATCATATCATTTAACTCTTCATTCATATTTCTTCCAATCCTCCTTTTCTAGGTTTCTTCTTACTATTGATATTACTTCCTTATTACTTCTATCTTGAATAACAGCTAGCTTATTATAATATTTAATATCTTTCATTGTACCATCTTCATAATAATTAGCTTTTCTATTCATAACATCAATAACATCTTTTTCACTAAAACTAACTTTTCTTTCTTTTTGACCTAAAAATCTATTTAAAGCGTGAGATGTCATTTCTACATCTCTTTTTCTAAAATCATAATAAGTCTTAATTAGTTTTTGCTTATATTTATTACTATAATCCTTATTAGTTTTAATAGTGTTTATAGTGACCTTTTCTCTTAATGTAGATTCATACCAGCCACTATTATTATACTTCATTTTTTCATATTCTTCAAAGTTCTTAGGTATTCTTGAATTTAAAGTTTTTCTTAGTTGTTTATGTTCTAACCTATCAGGCATTTGTCTATCCTCCCATTGATAGGTTATCGTAGATCTACAATAGTGGAAATTATCATCAATAGGAGGTAGGTTTATTCCTTTAACTAATCCGTATATGTCATAGTCAACCATAGCCTCATATTCAGCACTATATCTTTTAAACTTATTCCTACCTGATACACTAAATATTTGATTATTTAATGATTCACACATTTTAGTAGTTCTACTATCCATCTCAGCTATAAATCTAACTCTATCAACATCATAATCTTCACCAGCTTTAAATAATGCGGTATTTCCTATATCAACTACTTCACTATCCAACGCTCCACTATATTTATTATCATTGATACTTAAATATTTATTTTGCTGTCTTTTTAGTATGTTTTGAAATATAGGATCATCAATATTCAGCTTTTTATTTTGTTGTAAGTTTATTTTAGCCTGTCTTTGTATTTCCTGAGCATTAGTTAAAGCTAAAGCCTCTATATATTCAATCCATTTACTACCTTTAGCATTAGGTAGGCATAATAACGACCAAATATAAGTCCATGTCAACGACCATGTTTTCTTTTTCTTTGGCTTTATTTCTTTTACACCCTGATTATATAAGTCCTGTCCTATTTCAGTAAATAAAACTTGCTCATATTCATCTAATTGGCTTCTCTCTTTAACATAAGCTCCCCACAATAATATATCTAACATATCCTCATTAGTTATATATCTTTTTTTTACCAATTCATCAACTCTATATTTAAAATAACCATTTAATAAGCCATTTTCTTTCCATTCATCAATAACCCTTAATAGTTTCTTTCTTTGAGCTGTAGTAATAGGTTTAGTTAAATCTACATAACTAAAATCAATGCTATTAAATATATCTTGTACGCTGTCCTGAGTTCTAGCATTTACTCGTTTATATACTTTTAAATATTCTTTAAGTTTATCATCAGTATATTTCCAACGATTAGTAAGTATTGTGTTATTATCCATTCACAACACCTACTTTACTTCTTTATCTTTACTCACGCTTGCGTCTTGTTTATCATTAGACGCATTTTCTTGATTATTTGCGTCCTGATCTTCTTTATTATTCTCTATAGCCTGAGCGTCAGCACCATCTTTTCCAAAAGATTGTATCTTTTCCATATTTGCTTCTAGGTTTTCTTCACTTTGAGTTTTCATCTTCTCAATTTCACTAGAAGCGTCTAACTCATCAGGCAATAGATTTATAACTGATTCATCACATAACAATCCTCTTAATGATAAAGCTCTATCAGTTTCAGCTTTTTTATCAGTAGGCATATTTCTTTGAAGCTTAATTTTTAGATTTCTAAAATCATAATTAGTACCTTTTTTAAGATTTATTCTATTAGTAAATGCTTCCCACATAGCTAATAGTTCTTTTCTTATAGCTTTATCTAAATATGTTACTGATTGTTCTAGTGGAAAGAATTTCTTTTCTAGGGCTGAGCTATTATCGGCATTAGTAAATCCTAAATCATTAACATTAGGACAATTACTTACCATAAATATTAAATCAATAAGAGTTTTCTTATAATTTTCTAAAGCTCCATCATTGATATTTTTTTCAACCCATTCTATTTTTCCACTCTCACCGGCATAAAATACAGGAGCTTCTAATACTCTAGCGTCCTCTTCCTGTCTTTTCTTATTGACAATCCATACTATTTCTCCGGTTTCATCATATACTATTTGATCGTCTTTATCTCTTTTTTCTACTACTAAATCTTCTTTTGGCTCATATCCTGTAACCATTAACTTAGCGTCATCATTATATTGGAAAGTGTTTTTAGAGTTCTTCATAACTCTTTCATAAGAACTAATTAAAGATTTAGATAATTCAAAACAAGATAATCCATCAGGATTCTCTATAGCTATACATGGAACACAGCCCCAATTAACTTCTTCTCTTGATTCTTCATCTTCTTTAAAATTAGTATCTTCTAGCTTACTATTTCTAAAATAGTATTTATATTCATCAGTTGCTAATACTACTACATCAAACTTTTCTCCATCGGCGTTAGTTTCTACCCAATGTCTTAAAAAACCTATCTTTTGAACGGGTGTAGAAAAATCATATATAGCTATTGATTGTAAAGGATCAGTATTAGCATATACTATCTCATTATTTTGGTTTTCATAAAACAATCCATAACCAGCTGACACATCATTATAATCTTGAATAATTTTGTAAAAGAAAAAGGAATCATCATTGTAATCCCTTATGTAATCAATAAATAATTGATATTCTTTTCTATCATTATCTTTTTTATTAAATACTTTATTAAATAACTTTTGTAATATTTTTTGTTTTTCCTCAGTTGGTATCTCATCTACTAAATATACCGGAGCTTTACCTCCCATATATCCATTTACCATATTAGATATAACTGATTCAAAAGCTATTTTAGTTTTACTATCATTTTCCGCAACTAAACTTGATGGCTTATCTTTCCTTATTTTCATTTGATAAAGCTTTTTTCTTTTATCCCATTCAGGTTTAGCGTCCTGTAATATTTGATATATATTCTCAGGCTTAATAATATATTCTTTATTATATTGTAGCATTTCTTATCCCTCCTTTATGCTGGTTTAGTGCTACCAAACGAAGATTGTTTCTCACCTATAGTCTTGTCATAAATACCAGCCAATACATCAGCTCCATCATCGTGAGCATTTTTACCTTTCTTTTGATACCTAGTTATATGTTTATAGAACTCTACCCATCTCTTACCCCAATTAAATGGGAAGAAGATATGTTCCATAACCCAATGTGAACTAGATAATATTCTAGCCTGTTTATTAGCTGTTTGAGTAAATGGCTTAATGACCGTCCTATTTGTTCTATATTTTTCTTTCAATATTCTTTGAACATTTCTAGCAAATCCTCTACCACCATTATTAGATTCAACATAAGCTAAATTAACATTATTTCTATAAAATAAATCAGCACATTCATTTTCAGTTATTTCCATACCCTCATCAGT
>CANQLN010000001.1 GCA_947624695.1 uncultured Bacilli bacterium | reverse complement strand
CACTCTTTGAACGCGGTGAGAACCACTTTCATATTTTAACTTAGAATATACATTACTTCCCTTAATCATACATTCTATTTGGGCAAATCCTCCACTAGCGCCTTCAATCGAGTTTAAAACTTCAATTTTCCAGCCATTAGCTTCGGCATAATAAGAATACATTCTAAATAAATCGCCCGCAAAGATATTAGCTTCATCGCCCCCGGCAGCTCCTCTTATTTCCATAATAACATTTTTGCCATCATTTTCATCTTTAGGAACTAGTAAAATTTCCAATTCTTTTTTTAAATCTTCAATTTTTTGTGTTTGCGTTTCAATCTCACTTTCGGCAATTTCATGCATTTCTGGATCATTAACTAAACTTTTAGCTTCTTCTAAAGCTAAAGATGCCGTTTTATATTCTTCATACTTTAAAACTATTTCTTCTAAATCACTTTGTTCTTTAGATAAATCTTTTAATTTATTATAATCAGCTAAAACCTCAGGATGAGTTAATTCTTCCTTAAGTTCATTATACTTTGCTACAATATTATCTAATCTTTCAAACATAATATCACCTTTTCACTTAAAAATTATATCATTTAAAACCTTTATCTTCAACTTATGGACAAGCTAAAACGTTAAAATATTAAACTGGGCATCTTTAGGTAACTTAATAAATTCTTGTCTATTTTTAACTCTTTTTAAAACTGGACCAATGGCCGGCTTATCATGACTATCTGATAAAATAGCTCTTATTTCATCTTTTGCTTCCAAATCAATATATTGCATCGCTTTCTTAAAACTATTTTCCGTATCATTTAATGTTACGCCATAATAACTAAATAATTCCCTCATGGCCATATAACCAAAAAGAAAATTATCATTATCTAAAGGCGAATAGATATCTTCATACATTTCTGGCAAGCGATAAGTAACATTTGGCCTTACATCAAAGCCAAAACAATCATAAGCGTAATTATCAGTATCAACAAAAACGGGGTTTAAATCTTTATCAATTAAAATATTGCCCCATTTAATATCACCTACAACTAAGCCTAACTTATGAGCTCGTTCTAAAGCATCCGAAGTTTTAATTAATATATCAAATAAAATTTCTAAAGAATTTTTTGAAGTTATATTTTTTATTTTGCCTAATTTGGCATAGGATTTGACTAAAGGATGTTGAATAATTCTTTTCATATAATAACCCGCTTTATAAAGGCCATCTATTGTAACAATTCCTCTTGGGAAAGTAAAGGATGGATCACTTAACTTAGAAAGGCTTTCAATTTTGGCAAATTTATTAGAAAAGTCAAAATCAGTTTCGGCAAATTTAAATATTTTGACCGCTGTACTGTCATTCCAACCATATACTATTCCCTCTGAACCTTCAAAAATATAATTTTCTAAATTTTTAACTCTTAAAACATTTAAATTTGTATCGGTTGCCAACTCTCGCACATAACTCATAACAATCCCTCTTTGTGAGTTACTAATTTACCATAAAATAAGAATTTTAGCAACCTATTCATTAGGAATTATATGAATATTGCAATGTTTAACTTCCTTAAATTTCTTTTCTACCACATCATGAATATGCGTAACAATTTTATCAGCCTCTTTTAAAGAGATATTGCCATCCGTGGCTATAAGAGCATCAATATAAATTTTACTCCCAAAAATACGAGTTTTAAAATCTTTAACACTAATATTTTCATGGGTATTTTCAATAATTTTTAAAATAGCCTTGCTAGTTTTTTCATCACAAGAAGTATCAATCATTTGACTAACTGCCTCTTTAAAAATTTGAATTGCCGAGATAACAATTAATAAGCATATTAAAAGACTACAAAGAGGATCTAAAATAGGAAAACCAAAACGGGCAAAGAAAATTCCTACAAAAGCGCCGATAGATGATAAAGCATCACTACGATGATGCCAAGCATCGGCTTTCAAAGATGTTGAATTTAATTTTTTGGCATAATGAATTGTATAATGAAACATTCCTTCTTTAACTAAAATAGAAATTAAAGCGGCCATTAAAGAAAGAAGACCGGGAACTTGTAAATTTTGATAATTAATAATATTAAGAATTCCTAAGTATCCTATTCCAAGACCAGTTAAAAACAAGCAAAAAGAAAGAATAATTCCACATACAGATTCTATTCTTTCATGACCATAAGGATGTTTTTTATCAGCATTTTTACTAGCCATAACAAGACCAAAGATTACTAAAAAAGTAGTTAAAACATCGGTTAAGGAATGAACGGCATCACTAATCATCGCATTAGAATGGCCTAAAATACCCGCAACTAATTTAAATACAAATAAAATAATATTAATTATAATTGTTATAATAGAAATTTTTATACCTACATTTTTCACGAAAATCACCTACAAAAAAGTGAAACTAAAAGTCTCACAAATTTATTCTTTATAATATATGTTATTTATTTAAAAAAGGTTAATCATTAATATTTTCTTCATCATCAATGATAACTAAATCTTTTAAATCATCATCTTCATCATCAGCATCGTCTAAATCACCATCATAGAAAATATCATCATCATCAGGGTTTTCTTCTTCAACTATATCATCTTCATTATCTTCTAGTTCTAAGCTATCAGCATCTTCTTCATCTTCAACCACAATGTCTTGAACATGATTAGTTGATAAATCCCAATAACCATTAGGAAGTAAGATAAATTTTTTATTAATAGATAATAATTCAAAGAAATCCGTAATTCTTTCTTCTACTGTATTTTCTGGTAATTCTAGTATTTGACAAACTTTTTTAAATAAATCTAATAATTTCATTTTTTTACCATTTTTTTCCAGAACAAGATAAGCTATTTCATCATAACTCATTGATTCTAATTCTTCTTTTGGTATATCTTTCAAATTCATTTTATCTCCTCTATTCTACTCATTATATGCATTATCTAACAATTATTACTATAACAACTGTATCAAAATTGTCATTTCTTCATCATCTAGCTTATATTTTAAGGTAATATCTCTTGCTAATACTATACTACAACTTAAAAGTTTACTTTCTAATTTATAGTCTTTCTTCTTTAAGACATAGCTAAAAGTTTCATTCCTAAAATCTATTACTAGTCTGAATTCTCTATTTTCTCTTTTATAGGTTTCGGTCCTAAAATCTACAATATTAGAAGCATTACCATCATGATATTTGATATAATGCCCAAATACATAATCACACATGACATTTTCATTATTAATGATTATTTCATCATTGTTAAATAAACGCCAGTTTATTAACTTTTTGATATAACCACCTCTTTTGTCTTAAAAACTATAACATAACATATATATAATTTCAACATAATTTTTTATATTTTTTACATAATAATTCTAGGTGATTAAATTGCGCTTCATTCGTTTTTTAGAAAAATCGGTTTTATTTGGCTTTTTAAGCTTTATTATTTGCTATATTGGAATTAATATTTATGCCCTTATTACCCCGAAATTAAATATAACTAATAATGGGACTTATTACCTTTATGACAATCAAGATAATTTAGTCTATCAAGGGAGTAGCACTTCATCTTGGGTAAATATTCAAGATATAGATAAAAAGTTAGTAAATTCGGTTTTAGTCGTGGAAGATAAGAAATTTTATGAGCACCGCGGTTTTGATCTTTTAAGAATCGGAAAAGCGATGATGACTAATATTGCCAGTGGTCATATTGTGCAAGGAGCCTCCACTATTACCCAACAATTAGTTAAAAACCTTTATCTCGACTTTGATAAAACTTGGAAAAGAAAAATTGAAGAAGCATTTTTAACAATTATTACCGAAATTCAATATGATAAAGATGAAATACTTGAAGCCTATTTAAATACGATTAATTATGGTAACGGAAATTATGGAGTTAGCAATGCCGCTAAGTATTATTTTAACAAAGATGTTAGCAACTTATCTTTAGAAGAAGCCATTATGCTTGCTGGTATTCCGAAAAGTCCTAACAAATTTAATCCGGTATCTAATCGAGATGAAGCTAACAAAAGAGCGGAAGTAGTGGCTAAAGTTTTATATAATAATGAATTTATTACTAAAGAAGAATATGAAAGCTTGAATTTTACTAATTTAGAAATCTACGGCAAAAATAGTGAAAATAATTTACAAATGCTTATGTATTATCAAGATGCTGTTTATAAAGAATTAGAAGACTTAGGAATTAGTAAAAGTATTTTAGAAACAGGTGGCCTTAAAATTTATACTAACTTAGATATGAATAAGCAAGCTAGTTTAGAAAAAAACATTTTAAAAAATATGGGAGAAGAAAAAGAAGTCCAAGTAGCAAGTGTTATTGTTGATCCTGAAACCGGGAAAATTGAAGCCTTAACGGGTGGATTAGATTATGGAACAAGTCAATATAACCGCGCTACAGATTCTAAAAGACAAGTTGGTTCCACAATGAAAGCTTTCCTTTATTATGGAGCTTTAGAAAATAATTTAATATCTTCTTCCAAATTTAAAAGCGAATATACAACTTTTAATATTAATAATAAAGAAACGTATTCACCAACTAATGCTAATGATAAATATGCAAATAAAGATATTACGATGGCGGCGGCCATTGCTTTTTCCGATAATATTTATGCTGTTAAAACTAATCTTTTTTTAGGAACGGATTTACTAGCCAATACTGCCAAAAAAACCGGGATTAAGGAAGAATTACTACCGGTTCCATCTCTTGCTTTAGGAACTGGAGAAATAAACATTATTGACTATGCCACAGGTTATAATACCTTTGCTAGTGGTGGTTATAAAAAAGACTTATACTTAATTAGAAAAATTGAAGATAACGAAGGAAAAGTAATTTATACAAAAGAAAATAAAAAAAGTTTAGTCCTAAACCCTAATTATGTTTATATTTTAAATGAACTTCTTTCGAATACTACTAGTTCCGCATTTCGAGATTATACATCGGCGACCGCAGTAACTATTGCGGGAAAATTATCACGAAAATATGCTATAAAAACCGGAACAACTCCTACAGATTATTGGACAGTTGGTTATAATAAAGATGATTTAATGTTAGTTTGGCTA
Source organism: uncultured Bacilli bacterium (assembly GCA_947624695.1). Taxonomy (GTDB): domain Bacteria; phylum Bacillota_I; class Bacilli_A; order RF39; family UBA660; genus SIG200. The sequence continues at coordinate 29,457 of CANQLN010000001.1, read as the reverse complement.
GGATATGATAATAACCGAGAATTTACCAAAGGATATAGTAATGTTGCTAAAAATATTTGGGCTGATACGATGGAAGAAATTCAAACAGGATTAGAAAATAATTGGTATGAAACTCCCAATGATGTAGTAGGTATAATCCTAGATGCTGTTACAGGGGAAGTAACTAAAGACTCAAGTAGAGCTATTATGTATTATTATTTAAAAGGAAGTGAACCAAATATTAGTAAAGCAGATGTTGTTAACAAAGAAGAAAATTAAAAGTGTATAAAAAGGTAATCGATTATTATTTTGATTACCTTATTTTATTCTTTACTTACTGTAACAATATATCTAATTTCTTTCTCATCTTCTTCTCTAGATATACTAACTTTATAATCGTGATCTCTTAAATCATCTTCTAATTTACCAACATAATCTTTAACCGCATCCATATCTTTTTTATTTTCTGTTGGTTCTTCTTCCTTTTGTTCCTCAGTTGAAGTTGTATCGGATGGTTCTGGAGCTAGAAAATCTAACATCTCAATTTCTTCTGTATTTTCTTGAGCTGGATTACTAACATCTCCGACACTCATATTTACGGATTCATCTTCTAAGAAATTAAAGAACTTATTTGGTATCTTGGTTGGAGTGACTTCTTCACTAGTTGTTTCAATACTTGTACTTGGATTATTAGCGGCTAAAATATCTGTCGCTTTTTCTTTAATATCAGCAATATTTGGAGTATTATCAATTATAGGAATATCGTCAACTGGAGCCTCTTCTTTTTTATTTAAGTTTTTTAAACGAGTATCTAAATCTCTTACGGTTATTCTCTCATCAATTATTTTATTAAGCCATTCTTTTTGAGCATCGGCACTTTCTAATTGTAGTAAACTTCTTGCATGTCTTTCAGAAATTTTACCTTCCATAATGGCATTTTGTACTTCTTCTGGAAGAGTTAAAAGTCGAAGTTTATTAGAAATAGCGGATTGACTTAAACCCATTTTTTTAGCTAAATCTTCTTGGGTTAAATAGCCTTTATCAAGAAGGGCTTTATAAGATTTGGCTTCTTCAATAGATGATAAATCTTTTCTTTGAACATTTTCTACAATGGCTACTTCAGCACTAGTATTATCATCCATTTGGGCAATAACCGCTGGAACTGAAGTAAGACCAGCAATTTTAGCAGCTTTATATCTTCTTTCACCTGCAATTATTTCATATTTATCATTAAGGCGTCTTAAAACTAGGGGTTGAATAATCCCATGTTCTTTGATAGATGCCGCCAGTTCATTTAAAGATTGTTCATCAAAATTTAATCGGGGTTGAAACCGATTTGGAATGATATCTTCAATAGGCACATTTAAAACTTGTGATTCTGTATTCACACAAATCTACCCCTTTACCTCTACTAATTAATTCTAACGTATTTAGCTCTTTTTCGCAAGAGGTTTTCTTAATATTTTATTATATGGTCTTAGCATTTCTAATTTAGTTTCTGCTTCTTTTTTAATTCTAATAATATTTCTTACTCCTTCATTTTTATAAAGATTAAAATTAATAATATCTTCTATCTTTGAATTCATTAAAGAAATAGTCTTTTTGGCTTCCTCTAATTCCAGATCTATATTACCTTTCAAAGGAATAAAATAACCTTCTTTTTTCACAAGAGGCAAAGATATTTCCGTTAAAACCCGTAAGTTTGCAACCGCTCTTGAGGTTACTAAAGAAAATTTATTTAAATTGTTTTTAGCATAGTCTTCGACTCTTTCGTTTATAATTTCAACATCAATATTTAATTTAGATTTTAATTCGGTTAAAAACTTAGTCTTTTTATTATTAGAATCCAATAAAGTTACTTGCAAATGAGGATAAAATATTTTTAAAACCATTCCCGGAAAACCAGCCCCACTTCCCACATCTAATAAAGTATCTACTTCATTTAAATCTATAGCTTTAGTGATTGTTAAAGAATCATAAAAGTGTTTTAAATAAACTTCCTTTTCTTCCACTATTCTTGTAATATTTGTATGGCTATTATATTCTTTTAAGAAATTCAAATAAATTTCGAGCATACTTAATTCATTATCGGTTACAGTTATGCCTAATTTTTGTAATTCTTCAATAAATTCTTCTCTAGTCATGATTATATTCTTTCTTTAAATAAACGGCAAGGATGGCAATATCTGAAGGATTAACCCCACTAATTCTCGATGCTTGGGCAATCGTTCTTGGTCTTATTTCTGATAATTTTTGTTTTGCTTCACTGGCTAAGTTTCTAACTTTTTGATAATCGATATCTTCCGGTATTTGTTTTTCTTCAATTTTTTGTAATTTTTCAGCTTCTTTAGTGGCCTTTTTAATATATCCTTCATATTTAATTGCAATTTCACCTTGTTCAATTACTTCTTCACTATAATTAAATTTATGAAATTGACTTAAGAATTTAAAAGTTATTTCCGGTCTTTTTAAAAGTTCTTCATAAGTCATATTTCTTTTTGGTATTTCCAAATTGTGAGATATGAAAATATCTTTAACTTCTTTGGTAATAGTTAATTTATTCTCTTTTAATTCTTGCATTAAGCTTTCAATATCTTTAATTTTTTTATTAAGTTTTTGATATTGTTCTTTAGAAATAGTTCCTAATTCATAACCCTTGGCTCTTAATCTTAAATCGGCATTATCATGTCTTAAAATAAGTCTAAATTCTGCTCTAGAAGTAAGCATTCTATAAGGATCAGTTACACCTTTAGTTACTAAATCATCAATTAAAACCCCAATATAAGCTTCATTTCTTTTTAAAATTAAAGGTTCTTTTCCTTGCAATTTTAAAGCTGCATTAATTCCGGCAATTAAACCTTGACCAGCTGCTTCTTCATAACCACTAGTACCATTTATTTGTCCTGCCGTAAATAAATTTTCAATTATTTTATTTTCTAAACTAGCCTTTATTTGTAAGGAATCAATGGCATCATATTCAATAGCATAAGCATATTTTGTTATGACCGCATTCTCTAACCCCTTTAAACTATGAACCATTTCTTCTTGAACATCTCTTGGCATACTTGTAGAAAAGCCTTGTAAATACCATTCATCATAATATATACTTTCGGGTTCTAAAAATAATTGATGTCTTTCTTTATCGGCAAAACGAACAATTTTATCTTCAATAGAAGGACAATATCTTGGTCCTACTCCGGTTGCATAACCCCCATACATAGCGGATTCTTTTAAATGTTTTCCAATTATTTCATGGGTTTTTTCATTAGTATAAACTAAATAACATTTTTGTTGGTCTTTTATTTTATATTGCGGCTTTAGATCATGGCTAAAAGTCCAATAAGTATCATCACCTTTTTCTTCATGCATTTGGGTAAAGTCAATCGAATCTTTTTTTATTCTTTGAGGAGTACCCGTTTTAAGTCTTTTAATATTTAAACCTAATTTCTTTAAATTATCACTTAAATAGTTACTTCTTCCTTCTCCATGAGGTCCTCCCGGTGTATTTTCAGAGCCAATTAAAATATTAGCTTTAGTATAAGTTCCGGTAGTTAAAATCACACTCTTACTTTTAATTATGGTATTATCGCTAAGAATTACTCCCTTAACAACATTATCTTCGACAATTAAATTTTCAACTAAGCCTTCCTTAATTTCTAAATACGAATTTTTTTCTAACTCTTCTAACATTTTTTTAGGATAAACTCTTTTATCAGCTTGGGCTCTTAAACTTCTTACAGCGGGACCTTTAGAATTATTAAGCATTTTAATTTGAAAATGACTCATATCGGCAACCCGCCCCATTAAGCCTCCTAGGGCATCTATTTCTCTGACAATTACGCCTTTAGCAGTCCCCCCAATAGAAGGATTACAAGGCATATCAGCAATATTTTTTTTATTCATAGTTAAAAGAAGGGTTTTCATTCCCATTTTTGCGGCAATATTAGAAGCTTCACAACCGGCATGACCGCCTCCAACTACTATAACATCATACATATAATCAACTACTTTCCTATACAGAAATTACTAAATAAAGTATCTAATAATTCATCTTTATAAGTATCTCCTGTAATTTCGCCCAAAAGATTCCAAGCATTAGTAATATCAATTTCAACAATATCTATTGGTGTACCTTTATGAATATTTAAAATAGCATTTTCAATCTCTTTAATAGCCTTTTTTAATAAATCTATTTGGCGAACATTAGACATATAAGTCATATCTTGCTCTAGAATATTTTCTAAATTTAATTTTTTATTTAGGGCTTCTTTTAGTAAATCAAGCCCTTTTTCTTCAATCGTATTTCCTATTATATATTCTTTATCTAAAGTTAAGACATTATTTAAATCAGATTTGTTAACAAAAATTAAACGTTTTTTTAAAGGAACTAATTCTATTAATTCTTTTTCATAAGGTGATAATTCTTCATTATTATTTAAAACAATAATGACAATATCAGCTTCCGTTATGGCTTTCTTACTCTTCTCTACCCCAATTTTTTCAACAGTATCTTCAGTATCTCTAATACCAGCCGTATCAATAAAATTAAGTAAAAAGCCATTAAAGTTAACGCTACCTTCCACGATATCTCGAGTGGTACCCGCTATATCGGTAACTATTGCTTTATCTTCATCTAATAATCTATTTAAAATACTACTCTTTCCCACATTAGGACTTCCCACAATAGCAATGTCTATTCCTTCTTTAATTAGCTTACCATTATAAGAATTTTTTAACATTTCTTGTAAACTCATTAATACTTCTTCTAATTTAGGAAGTAAAGTTTCATTTGTGACAACTTCAATATCTTCATACTCCGGATAATCAATATTTACTTCAATATTCGCCATAATATCGGTAATTTTGCTTCGTAAATTTCGAATATCTTTCGAAACACGCCCTTGTAAATTATTAAGAGCTAGTCTTCTGGCCACATCGGTTTTTGCATTGATTAAATCATTAACAGATTCAGCTTCCGTTAAATCAATTCGTCCATTTAGAAAAGCTCTTTTGGTAAATTCACCAGCTTCCGCTAAACGACATCCATTTTCTAAAAGGAGTTCTAATATTTTATTGGTGGTATTAATACCACCATGACTATTTATTTCCACAATATCTTCTGTAGTATAAGTTTTGGGTGCTAACATAACACTTACTAATACTTCATCAACTATTTCTTTATGATCATATATATAACCATATAAAAGAGTATGAGATTTGGCTTCTTTTAAATCTTTCGAAAATATTTTAGAAACAATATCTAAAGCCTCTTTCCCACTTACTCTAATTATTGAAATAGCCCCAATACCCGGAGCGGTGGAAATAGCACATATAGTATCTTCCATAGAAACTTTCCTTTCGTAAGTATATTAGCACAATTTAAGGCATTTTTCATTAAAAATTGACAAATACCTTAGATAATTTATATAATTATGCTAAGAAATGAAAGGAGAAGTTTATGGATAATTTACAAACAAGCCTAGATGGACTTTATACTTTATTAGGAGCTTACTTAGGAATTGTAGCAACCATTACTTTAGTAGTAAGTATTTTAAAAATCGTTGCGATGTGGAGAATATTTACTAAAGCTGGAGAAAAAGGATGGAAATCATTAATTCCTATCTACAATATGTTTATTTATTATAAAGTTTCTGGTATTTCACCTTGGTTCTTAGTTTTAGCTTTTGGACTATCTATTTTATCAGTAATCAAAAATGAAATAGTTATTACCATTGCTCTAATTGGGACATTTATAATTGCTATTTATCAAAAACATAGTCTTGCTAAATCTTTTGGTAAAGGAATTGGGTATACTTTAGGTTTATTGTTCTTAAATACCATTTTCTTACTTATTTTAGGTTTAGGAAGTGCCCAATATGTTGGGAAGAAAGAAAACTAAAAATTAAGTCATTAAAAAAGCCACTAGTGATAGTGGTTTTATTCTGGTTTAATTACAACATGGCGATTAGGTTCTTCGCCAGTACTTTCCGTGGTTACTCCTTTAAAATTAGTTAAAATATTATGAACTATTCTTCTATCATAGGCATTCATATTATCTAGATGAACTTCCATATTGGTTTTAACAACTTCTCTAGCAATATTTTTAGCAAGTCTTTCAATTCTTCTTTGTTGTTTTTCCCGATAGTTTTCTACATCTAATGATATATATGGTCGCACATTAAATTCAGTATTTACTTTTTGACGGACAATATTTTCTAAGGCTTTTAAAGTATTACCACCCTTGCCAATTAAAACGGGATTGTTATTAGAATATATTTTAACATACATAACATCTTCTCTTAATTTGGTTTCAAAATTAACCGTTAAACCCATGTTAGTTAATAACTCTTCTAAGTATTCTTTAATATATTCTAGCAAATCACTTTTTAAAATAGCGGTAACATTAATAACACTATTTTTACCAAATAAACCGGTTTTATTTTCAGTATAATGATAATAGAAATCATCATTACTTACATTATATTCTTCACAAATGCCTGTTAAAATAGTTTCTAATTCTTTTCCTTCTTTACTAATTATTTCCATATTTAAGACCTCTTTTAACTTCCAACTTTTCTTTTATTTTTTTCTTATTTTCTTTATTATTTTTATCCCTTTTATCTTTTTTATTATCCTTCTTTTCACCCGTTAATTTACGGAATATAAAGGTTTGAATAGCAATAAAAGCATAAGTAACAATCCAGTATAACGCCAAAGCGGTTGATAGAGAAAATGAGGTAATGACGATTATTACAACCATAATATTAGTCATCATTTTCATTTGACTTTCCATTTCTGGAGTTTGATTCATTGCTCCGGTTGATCGCATCGAATATTTAAATGAAAAGTAAGTCGAAGCGGCGATTAAGATAATTAATAAAATATATAAGTAATTACCTTGAGAAAGTCCAACATAAGGAGTCATTCCTAAATTAAAGCCTAACAATTTATCTTCAAATATTGCTGGAACCCTGTTAATTGCTTGTAAGAAAGCAAAGAATAAAGGAAGTTGTAAGAAAGCCACTAAGCAACCAGACATTGGTTTAACATTGTATTTCTTATATATATCCATCATTTCTTGACTCTTCATCATCATAGAATCACGATCTTCTCTACCCCGATATTTAAATTCGAGCTTTTGCATTTCTTGATTCACTTTTTGCATATTTTTACTTTGCTTATGAGTTTTATATGAGAATGGTAACAAGATAAGTCTTATTAAAAGTCCTACTATTATTAATGATATACCCATATTTTTAACTAAACCACCAAGTTTTAAAATTAAATAAGCAAGGGGTTTAACAAAAATTAATTCCCAAATACCAGAAGTTTTATTAGAATTAATTTTAAATTCACTACATTTTGGTAATTTTTCTAAAGGAATTTTTAATTCATCATTATACTTTTCATATATTTCATATAATTCTTTATCTTCTGGTTGACATAATATATTGTTTGGTAAATTTTGGCCTGTTTCTTCATATTGAACTAATTTTTTATCATCTTTTAAATAATCATTAGCGCCACAGCCACTTGTAAGTAAAACAATAAATACTAATATTAATCCGAATAATTTGTTTTTCATTTTTTGTCTCCTTTATTTATTAAACTAACAAGTACTTCTTCCATCTTTTGAAAAGATAAATCTAATACTTCTTTCTTACATATTATAATATAATTATGATAATTTGGAAATAGTTGAGCATTTTTTGTAATAATATTTCGTATTTGTCTTTTTAACTTATTTCTCGTAACAGCATTACCAATTTTTTTACCAACAGCTATACCATAATTATTTTTAATAAAATCTTTTTCTAAATAACAAATAAGGAAATACTTATTACTTATTCTTTTACCTTTATTAATTATATCATTAAATAATATATTAGACTTTACAATATCTCTTTTTTTCATAAATTAAAAAAACACGTAAGAAACTATTTTGTTAATTCCTTACGACCTTTTCTACGACGATTATTAATAATCTTTGTTCCTTTACGAGCAAAGAAACCATGCTTTTTAGCTTTTTTACGATTATTTGGTTGATATGTTCTTTTAGTTGCCATGATTGTTCCACCTCTTTTTCTATAAGCGTCCTTATTATAATATTAATCCTGGCAAGATGTCAAGAAAATATCGTCTTTAACGCCAGTTTTAATGCTTTAGTTAATTATAGTTTTCAACAATTATTTTTATGATGTTGATAACTTTTAAGTTATTAACATTAATTTTGAGAATTATTTGTTTAAAATATTAGTAATTTTTTCTGATATATTCAGAGTATTTTTAACTTTTCAACACTTTTAACATTTAAGTAAAATTATTTTTTTGTTACTATGTTTAAATGTTTAAAAAAATTTGTTGAAAATGTTGATAACTTTAGGTATTATATATTTTATCTACAAAAATTATGTTGAAAACTTGTGGATTATTAACGTTAACTAATTTTTTTCTTGTATTTAAAATTGGTTTGATGTTACAATTATTTTGGGATAGGTATCATAAAAGAGCGGGGTGAGGTATATGAAAACACAAGAAATTTTTAATAAATTTCTAACAGAGATTCAAGAACAAGTTAGTCCAACAACTTATGCGACGTGGTTTAAAGGTCTTGAACTCATTAGTATGGATGATAAAACCATCACTCTAAAAGTACCTCTAGCTGTTCACAAACAAATCTTAAAATTACAATATTTAGATTTAATAGATGATACCTTATATTCTTTAACAGGTATAAATTATGAACTTACTTTATTAACTGAAGATGAAATATTAGAAAAAGATAATAAAACTTTAGAAGACGAGATTGAAGAAGAATATCAAACAGTCGAATGGAATACTAATCTTAATCCTAATTTAAATTTTGATAATTATGTAGTTGGAGAATCAAATAGGTTAGCCTTTATTTCAGCGATGAATGTGGCGCAAGCTCCAGGAACCACTAGAAATCCTTTATTTATATATGGGCGAAGTGGCATTGGCAAAACCCATTTAATGCACGCGATAGGAAATTATATAACTCAAAATTCTAATAAAAAAGTTTTATATACAACGAGTAATGATTTTCGTGACGAATATGTGGGTATTTCCAAAATGGAACCGGGAAAAGATACTTTAAAATACGCGAATAACTTTAAAAATAAATACCGAAATGTCGATGTCTTAATTATTGATGATATTCAATTTTTAGTCGGAGCAGAACTTACTCAACAAGAATTTTTCCACACCTTTGAAGCCTTACATCAAGCCAATAAACAGATTATTATTTCGAGTGATCGAAGTCCTGATGATTTAAAAAAGATTGAAGAAAGACTAAGAAGTCGCTTTGCTTGGGGACTTCCAGTTGATATATATCCCCCTGATTTCGAACTTCGATGTGAAATAATTAAACAGAAACTGCAAAATTCGAGTATTAAAGATAAAATTAACAAAGATGTTATTGAATATATTGCTAATGCTTGTCCAAATGATGTTCGACACATTGAAGGAACAATCAATAGACTCTTAGCATATACAGCCATGATGACTCCAGAAGTTATCAACTTAGATTTTGCGGTCGAGGCTTTAAAAGATTATGTTAATACTAATATTTATCAAGAAAATACGATATCGCATATTCAAAAAGTAGTCGCGGATTTCTTTAAAATAACCGTCGAAGATTTAAAAAGTAAAAGAAGAAGCAATAACATTGCCAGACCAAGACATATTGCTATGTATCTATGTCGAATTGAAACCGAAGAAAATTTAGCCAAGATTGGTTTAGAATTTGGAGGAAGAGATCATTCAACAGTAGTAGCCAGTTGTGAAAAAATAAAAAATGATTTAAAAAATAATACAACTTTAGAGCAAACGTTAAAAGAAATTAAAGCGAAGTTATAACAATGTTTAAAATAATTCTTCGAAAATATGGGTATTTAGAAAGATATTAACAGTTTTCAACATTACTAACACTATAATAAACAAAATAATATTAATAATAAAAAGAAAGAAGGAAGAAAAATGAAATTTGTTATTGATAAGAATATTTTATTAGAGGCTCTTACAAACGTTACCAGAGCTATTGGAACCAGAACAACTATTCCTATATTAAATGGAATAAAGTTTGATTTAACGAAAGAAGGATTAAGTTTACTAGCAAGTGATTCGGAATTAACAATTAGAGTAACTATTCCAGAATCAGATATTAAAAAGATTGAAAAAGTAGGTAGTATGATTATTCAAAGTAAATATATTTTAGAAATAATTCGGAAAATGCCTTCTGATATAATTTATTTTGATACTGAAGATACTAGTAAAATTAAAATTTATACGGATAATAATGAATATAATTTAAATTGTTATGATATAAATGATTATCCAAGAATTGTTCTAGATGAATCAAAAGAACCGATTGAAATAAAAGCCGAAGTTTTAAAAAGTATAATTAATGAAACAGTTTATGCAGTTTCAACTCAAGAAGTAAGACCACTTTTAACCGGAATTAACTTAAAAATATTAGGAGATACTTTAGAATGTATTGCTACCGATTCTTATCGTTTAGCCAAAAAGAATGTTAAATTAGATAAAATTGTTAACAATACTATAAATATTGTTATTCCTGGTAAAAGTATTAGTGAACTGGAAAAAATGTTAGATGCAGATGATGTTGTAATCATGCATATTTTCAACAATAAGATATTATTTAAATATAAAAATATTGAATTTCAAACTAATCTTTTAAGTGGAACATATCCCGATACTAATCATTTTATTCCTTCTGAGTTTGCTTATATGATTAATTTAGATCTTCATGCTTTTAATGATGCGGTTGATAGAGCTAGTCTTTTAGCCCAAAGTAAAGATAAAAATATTGTTAGAGTTTTAGTTGATGGTAAAGTGATGGTTATTTCTTCAAGTGCTTCAGAAATAGGTAAGACCGAAGAAAAATTAAATATTGAATGTAGTAACAAAGAAAAATTAGAAATTGCTTTCTCATCAAGGTATATGCTAGAAGCTTTAAAAGTTATTAAAGATGATAATATTTTACTTCTTATTAATAGCGATGATAAACCAATTTTAATCAAATCAGTTAAAGATGAATCATTAATTGAATTAATCTTACCCGTTAAAACTTATTAACTTTTAAATAGAATCTCATCAAAAAATGAGATTTTTTTTAAAAAAATTATTTCCCGGGAAATAATTCGACAAATTTTTTAACTTTCATGTGCTATAGTAGACATTAAATTTTTTTAGAAAGGAAGAAAAAGATGAAAAATTATTTGATAGATAATGATACTGTAGCCCTTTTAAAAAAACGGGATAAAACAATAATTTATACTTTAGACGATCTAAAAATTTTTAATACTAATTATAAATTTATATTAGAGTATAATTGTAATTATTATGGAAGTAGTTTAGATGGTCGCAAAAAAAGTGCTAAAAGTATTTTGAATGTTAAGTATCGTGTTCCCATAATTGTGGATGAATCTCATAATATAATTTTATTACAATTAAATTCTTCTCGTGATAAGGAGTGTTTATTTTTAGTAGCCAATAAAATATTAGATATGGAAGAAGAAAATAATCAATTAAAAATTACTTGTATTAATAAGCAAGAATTTTATGTTAATTTATCGAAAAAAAGTTTAGAAAAAATGTTGTTACAATCTTTTAAATTAAATAATACTTTAAAAAGCCGAAAAATAACAAATTTTGTTTAAAATATCCCTATTTTATGGTATAATTATAACTAGGTATGGGAGTACTTAAAATACCTTTTTATTAAAATATGCGTAAAAGAAAGGTTAATTATGAAAATCAACTATTTGCAATTACATAATTTTCGTAATTATGAAAATTTAAAATTGAACTTTGGGGATAATTTAAATATCATCTATGGCAATAATGGAGTTGGCAAAACTAATTTAGTTGAAGCCATCTACGCTTTATCAATTACCAAGTCTTTTCGGACTAATAATGATAAATTTTTAATAAAAAATGGTCAGTTAAGTACTAAAATAGAAGGAGAAGTTGAAACAAATACCATTAATAATTATGAAGTAATAATAAGTAAAGAAGGCAAAAAAGTTAAAATTGATGGCAATATTATTTCTAAAATAAGTGATTATATTTCGAATATAAATATTGTTTTATTAGAACCAGAAGAACAAAATATTTTTAAAGAATCTCCTAGTTCTCGAAGAAAATTATTAAATATTGAACTAAGTAAATTAGAAAAAGATTATATAATTTATTTAAATATTTATAATAAGATATTAAAACAACGCAATTTTTATTTACGAGAAGCTTATTTAAATGGTAATAGTAGCAAAGAATACTTAGACATTATTACTAAGAAATTAGTTACCTATGGTTTAAAGATTTATGAAATAAGAAAAAATTTCATTGAGAGAATTAATCTTTATTTATCAGATTTATATTTAAAAATTTTTAAACAAGGAAATTTAATTATTAAATATAATTCTGATTTTGATAAGAGTGAACAAGAGATAATTGATAGATATAATAAAAATTATAATCGAGAAGTAGTCATGGGTAAAAGTTTATATGGGATTCATCATGATGATTTGATTTTTTATTTAGATAATCAAAATATAGCAGAATGGGGTAGTAATGGTCAACAAAAAAATGCCATATTTTCCTTTAAATTAGCAGAAATAGAAGTAATAAAAGATCAAAAAGGTATGACACCAATTTTAATTTTAGACGATTTATTTAGTGCTTTAGACAATCAAAAAGTTAAAAATATTGTTAATATTTTAGATAATCAAATTCAAACTTTTATTACCACAACTGATTTAAATAAAATATCAAAGAAAATAATTAAAAATGGTAAAATTTTCAACATTAAAGACGAAGAAATTACGGAGGTATAATATGGAAGAAAAATTACATTATAATGAGAGTGATATTCAAGTATTAGAGGGATTAGAAGCCGTTCGTAAAAGACCAGGTATGTATATAGGAACCACTGATGTTAAAGGACTTCATCATCTTGTTTGGGAAATTGTTGATAACTCAATTGATGAAGCTTTAGCGGGTTATTGTAATCATATTGAGGTTATTATAAATAAAGGCAATTCCATAACTGTTAAAGATAATGGTCGGGGTATTCCAACCGGAATTCATCCTAAAACGGGAATTTCTACGGTTGAAACAGTTTATACTGTTTTACATGCCGGTGGTAAATTCGGTGAAGGTGGTTATAAAGTAAGCGGTGGACTTCATGGTGTTGGAGCCTCTGTTGTTAATGCCTTATCAAAATGGGTAAATGTTACTGTTTATCGGGATGGTAAAATTCATGAAGCAAAATTTGCTGATGGTGGTAAAACTGTTCAAAAGTTAACGGTTATTGGTGAATGTGAAGCAAATAGAACGGGAACAACGGTTGAATTTAAACCGGATCCAGAAATATTTGATACGGATATTTATGACTATGAAACTTTAAAAGTAAGAATTAGAGAGTTAGCATTTTTAAATAAAGGCTTATCTTTAACAATAAGAGATGACCGAGATGACGAAGATACAACTGGTGAAACTTTCCATTATGAAGGCGGTATATCTGAATATGTTAAATATTTAAACCAAAGTAAAACGCCAATTCATGAAGAGATAATTCATTTAGAAGGCGAAGAAGATGGAATTATCTTTGAAGTAGCCATGCAATATAATTCCGGATATAGTGATAGTATTTATTCTTTCGTTAATAACATTAACACTCATGATGGTGGAACTCATGAAGAAGGAGTTAGAAGAGCCTTAACAAGAGTTATTAACAATTATGCTCGTAAGGCTAATATTTTAAAAGAAAAAGATGATTCTTTAACAAGTGATGATGTTAAAGAAGGACTTACAATGATTATTTCTTGTAAGCATCCAAATCCTCAATTTGAAGGGCAAACTAAAGGAAGACTTGGAAATAGTGAAGTTCGAAAATTAGCGGATAGTGTATTTTCAAAAGGATTTGAACGTTTCTTAATGGAAAATCCTGAAGAAGCAAGAATAATTGTAGAAAAAACCATGACAGCTGCTAGAGCTAGAGTAGCAGCTAAAAATGCTCGAGAACTTTCGAGAAGAAAAGGCGACTTAGATGTTGTTAGCAATTTTGGTGGCAAATTAGAAGATTGTAAAGAAAAAGATCCAGCATTATGTGAAATTTTTATTGTAGAAGGAGATTCTGCTGGTGGATCTGCTAAAAAAGGAAGAAATTCCATGACGCAAGCGATTCTGCCATTAAGAGGAAAAATTTTAAATGTGGAAAAAGCAAGGTTAGATAAAGCTTTAGCTAATGAAGAAATTAGAACGATTATTACGGCTTTTGGAACCGGTATTGGTGAAAACTTTGATTTGAGTAAATTAAGGTATGACAAAATAATTATTATGACCGATGCCGATGTGGATGGGTCACATATTAGAGTATTATTATTAACCTTATTCTATCGTTTCTTTAAACCAATCGTAGAAACAGGCCATGTATATGCCGCACAGCCTCCGCTTTTCTGTATTAAACATGGTAAAACTATAAAATATGTTTTAGATGAAAAAGAAAGAGATGCATATATTTCTTCCTTAAATCCTAATACTAAATATGATATTTTCCGAATGAAAGGTTTAGGAGAAATGGATGCTGAAGAATTAAACGAAACGACCATGGATATTAAAACACGTGTTTTAAGAAGAATAACGGTTGATGATGCCATCGCTGCAGATGAGGCATTTTCTATGTTAATGGGTGAAGAAGTTGAACCAAGAAGAAAATTTATTGAAGAAAATGCAGAATATGCTCAAAATATAGATGTTTAGGAGGTTTTTATGGATCATAGTATTGATAAATTAGAAGAAAATAATATAGTAAAAGAAATAAAGAAATCTTTTATTGATTATTCCGTAAGTGTTATTGTTTCACGGGCTTTACCTGATTTAAGAGATGGTTTAAAACCTGTTCATCGTCGGATTTTATGGTCAATGTATGAATCAGGATATACTCCAGATAAACCCCACAAAAAAAGTGCACGTATTGTTGGGGATGTAATGGGAAAATATCACCCTCATGGTGATTCTAGTATTTATGAAGCCATGGTCAGAATGGCTCAAGATTTTAGTTATCGTAATCCTTTAGTTGATGGCCATGGTAATTTTGGTAATATTGCCGGTGATGGTGCTGCTGCCATGCGTTATACAGAATCAAGACTATCAAAAATATCATTGGAGTTATTAAGAGATATTAATAAAGATACCATTAATTTTGGCCCAAATTTTGATGAGTCAGAAAAAGAACCTGAAATTTTACCATCAAGATTTCCAAATATTTTAGTTAATGGAACTATGGGTATAGCTGTTGGAATGGCCACAAATATACCTCCACATAATTTAGGTGAAGTAATTGATGGATGTGTTGCTTATATTGATAATCCTGATATTGATGTTGATGGGTTAATGCAATATATTAAAGGTCCAGATTTTCCAACAGGAGGAATAATTTTAGGTAATAGTGGAATAAAAAAGGCTTATGAAACAGGTCGCGGTGGTATTACAATTAGAAGTAAAGCTTCAATTGAAGAAAAAGATGGTAAACATTATATAATCATTGATGAAGTGCCTTATGGTGTCAATGTTGATGATTTAAAGAAAAAAGTTGCAGAACTTGTTCATAATAAAATCATTGATGGAATAGCTGATTATCATACAGATTTAAAAGATGGTATTAAAATTACAATAACTTTAAAAAAAGAGGCTAATCCTCAAGTTGTTTTAAATAACTTATATAAGCATACCCAATTTCAAATGAATTACGGTATTATTTTCTTAATGATTGATAATAAAGTTCCAAAAACACTTGGTTTAAAAGACATAATTTCAAAATATATCAATTATCAAGAAGAAGTAATAATCAGAAGGACAAAATTTGATCTTGATAAAGCCGAAAAGAGAGTTCATATATTAGAAGGATATAAAATTGCCTTAGATAATCTTGATGATTTTATTAAAATTATTCGAGATTCTGAAACTGATGTAATTGCTAAAGAAAAATTAATTTCAAAATACAGTTTAACAGACATCCAAGCTGATGCTATTTTGGAACTTAAATTACGTCGTTTGACTGGTTTGGAAAGAAGTAAAATTGAAGAAGAACTAGCAGAATTATTAGCTAAAATTACCGAATTAAGAGAGATTTTAGCATCACGTGATAAGATTTTAGGCATAATTAAAGATGAACTTTTAGAAATAAAAGAAAAATATGCTGATGATCGTCGAACTAAAATTGATATGACGGCAATTGAGTATATAGAAGATGAATCTTTAATTCCTGAAGAAGATGTTATGGTAGTATTAACAAACAAAGGATATATAAAAAGGACAACTAATGATTCGTTTAGAACTCAAAACCGTGGTGGTATGGGAGTTAAAGGATTAACAACTAATGATGAGGATTATGTAGAACATTTAATTAACTTATCAACCCATGATTATATAATGTTCTTTACTAATAAAGGAAAAGTTTATCGAATTAAGGGTTATGAAATACCAGAATTTAGCCGAACATCAAAAGGTATTCCAGTAATAAATTTACTTCAAATTGAAAAAGATGAAAAAATTAATTCGATTATTAAAATTAGTAAAGATGATGATTATAAATATTTAATGTTTGCTACGAAAAAAGGCGTTGTTAAAAAGACTGATATTTCAGAATTTGATAGTATTAGGGCTACAGGAAAATTATGTATAAGTTTAAAAGAAAACGATGAATTATTAGATGTTAAAAAGACAACAGGAAATGATATAATTCTTTTGGGTAGCAGTCAAGGACGAATGGTTAAATTTGCTGAATCAGAAATTAGAGCTATGGGAAGAACTGCTGCTGGTGTAAAAGGTATAAATTTAAACGGCGGAGCCTGCATATGTTCTGAGGTAGTCTCTGAAGATTCAACAATATTGTTAGTAACAGAGAAAGGTTACGGTAAACGTACAAAAGTTTGTAATTTTAGACAAACAAGACGTGGTAGCAAAGGTGTATTAGCTCTTAATGTTACTGAAAAAAATGGTAATTTAGTGGCCGCTAAACTAGTATTAGAAGACAAAGATGTTGTTATTATGACTAATGCTGGTATTACAATTAAACTTCCAGTTTATCAAATATCTATCTTAGGAAGAGTAACTCAAGGTTTAAGATTAATATCTCTAAAGGATTCTCAATTTGTAGCTACTGTAAGTATTGTTGATCACGTTAATAGTGAGGATTCTGAGGAAATTTCTTCAAAAAATTCTAATAAAATTGAAAATGTAAAATTAGAAGATAATGATATACTTTCTGAAAGTAAGAATTCAGATAATCAATAATATTTCCCGGGAAATAAAAATTTTTTAAAGCAATGTTTCACGTGAAACATTGCTTTTTGTATGTGTAACTCTAACTAGGCTAGTAGTTCTGTAAAGTTTAACTGATAAATTAAAAACAAAAACTCCTTCTAATATAATATTGATTGTGACCATCAAAAAACAACAATAAAGGAAGACATTTATGAAAAATATTTAAATAAACAATATATAAGAATATAGCATATATACAATAGAATTATAAATTTTATATTGTTTTATTTAAAATGTAAATGTTGGGTTTTTACGGAAATAAAAAGATAATTATATTAAAAGATAATTTGAATTATCTATGTTTCACGTGAAACATTAAAATTATTTGCATCATATAAAATGATATGATATTATTTAGAAGCACAACAAATATACTGTAACCTGGTCAGAGTTGGAAGACAGCAGCCACATCGGTCCCTATTTGTGTGTGCTTTTTTAATTAGGAGTTTTGCTTATGAATTTTATGAATATAGCTTATAAAGAAGCTTTAAAAGCTTATAAGAAAAAAGAAATACCAGTTGGAGCCGTTATAGTAAAAGATAATAAAATTATTGCTAAAAGCCATAACAATCGTCAAAAAAAATATAATGTTTTAGGCCATGCCGAGATAAATGCAATTTTAAAAACAGAAAAAAAATTAAGAGATTGGCGTTTAGATGGCTGTATTTTGTATGTTACTTTAGAACCTTGCCAACTTTGTCAAAAAGTGATTGAAGAATCAAGAATTGATCAAGTTATATATTTATTGGAACAAGATAAATCTAAATTAGAAAGTAATAAATATAAACAAACAAATGATTGTAATAAATTAAGAGAAAATTATCAAAAAATAATTAATACTTTTTTTCAAAAACTACGAGAATAAATAGTCAAAATACGAGCGATTATGGTATAATTAAGGATGAAAGGAATAGCATCATGAAATACAAAGTATTATATCGAAAATATCGTCCTGATAACTTTGATGATATTGTTGGACAAGAATATATAATAAAAACTTTGAAAAATTCCATAATAAATGGAAATATTTCGCATGCTTACATTTTTTCTGGTCCCAGAGGAACTGGAAAAACAACAACAGCTAAGGTATTTTCTAAAGCCATAAATTGCTTAAATCCTCATGATGGTTCACCATGTGGTGAATGTGAATTTTGTAAAAATTTTCATGATAATCCTGATATAATCGAAATAGATGCAGCTTCTAATAATGGAGTTGATGAAATAAGAGAATTAATTGAAAATGTTAAATTAACCCCAACTAATGGTAAATATAAAGTATATATTATCGATGAAGTCCATATGTTATCAACTAGTGCTTTTAATGCTTTACTATTAACTTTAGAAGAACCACCAGCTCATTCAATTTTTATTTTAGCGACAACTAATATTGAAAATGTTCCAATTACCATTTTATCAAGATGTCAACGTTACGACTTTCAAAAAATTAAAATTGATGATATTATTAATCGTTTAAAATATATATGTGAATTAGAAAAAATAGATGCAGATGATGAGGCTTTAAATGAAATTGCTTATTTATCGGAAGGTGGTATGCGAGATGCCTTAAGCTTGCTAGATCAATTATCTAAAAGTAATCAAAAAATTACTTTAGAATTAATTGAAAAACAAATTAAGACTATATCTCAAAAAAATATTGATGAATTATTAACTTCTATTGAAGATAATGATGTGGAAAAGTGTTTAAATTTAATTAATGAGTATCGCATTAGAGCGGTTGACTATAAGACACTTATTAAAAAGATTATCGAAGTAGCTAGTCAAAAAGCCAAAAACATAAAAATATCTGGCATTATAAAGAGATTAGACTTTAATGATTATAAAAATCTTATTTTAAAATTAGCGGACAGTTTAAATAAAATTAACATTAATGTTGATTCTTATACCATTTTAGAAATGATAATATTAGATTTCTTTGAAAGTTCTTGTAATTTAATAAATGAGTATCCAGTTAAAGAAGAGACAATTCAAAATGAAGTTAAAAATGATGAAATTGAAAAAGAAGAAAAAACCGAAGCCATAGAAAATAACAATAATGATGATTTAGTTAATATTAGAATTAATAACTGCTTTGTTGATGCTCAAAAAAAATATTTAGAAGAAGCTAAAGAAGAAATTGCTAATTTTATTTCTATCGAGGTTGAAGGTAAGGTAAAATCAATTCTAATCGATAGTACCGTCGTAGCGGCTTCCTCAAAAAATTTAATTCTTGTATGTAATAATATTCATAATGTTGAAACCGCTAATAAAATGGTTAAAGAAATTGAAGATGGTTTAAATAAAGAATTTAATAAAATGTATAAAATTATCTTTATTTCAAATGAAAGATGGCTTCAAGAAAAAGAAAAATATATTCAAAATTTGAAAACTAAAACGGTTTATAAATATATTGAAGAAAAAGAAGTATCTGAAGAAGAAACTATTGTTAATAGTGTATTTGATAAGAATAAGATAGAGATTATTTAAGGGAGGTGATAACATGAATATGCAAAATTTAATGGCGCAAGCTCAAAAAATTCAAAGAGATATAACAGCCAAAAAAGAAGAATTAGAAAAAATGGAATTTGTTGGTAAATCTGAATGGGTAGAGATTACTTTTAGTGGTTCCAAAGAACTTAAAAATGTAAAAATATTAAAAGAAGGCGCAATTACCGATGAAGATAAAGAAATATTAGAAGATATGATTTTAATTGCGACTAAAGATGCTTATATAAAAATAAATAATGCTATGACTGAAAAACTTGGTCAATATGCTGGAGCATTAGATGGGTTGATGTAAGATGATATATCCAGAATTATTACAAAAAATGATATCTTTTTATAAAAAATTACCAGGTGTAGGTGATAAGTCAGCTGAGAGAATGGCTTTAGCTACTCTTGACTTAAAAAAGGAAGATATTAATGATTTTTCCAAGGCCTTATTGGAATCAAAAGAAAAATTGCATCCTTGTCAAATATGCGGACATTTAACTGAAAATGATATTTGTAATATATGTTCTGATACTACGCGAGATAAAAATCTTATTTGTGTAATAGAAGATTATAAAAGTGTTTTTTCTTTTGAAAAAGTTGGCAATTACCATGGTGTATATCATGTTTTAAATGGTTTAATCTCTCCAATGGATAGTGTTGGTCCCGAAGATATAAATATTTCTTCATTAGTTAAAAGAGTTGAATCATTAGAAAATCCGGAATTAATATTAGCCTTAAAGTCAACCATCGAAGGAGAAACAACAACTTTGTATATTAAAAAGATATTTGAAAAGAAAAATGTTACGATATCAAGATTATCTTATGGTATTCCTATTGGAGCCGAAATAGATTATCTAGATATTATTACATTAGATAAAGCCTTAGAGGACCGCAAAAAGATTTCGGAATAAAAATATTTCCCGGGAAATATAATTTACTGGGTGATATAAGTGCTAAATAAACTAGGTATTATCTTAAAAAAAGTTGTTTTTGCTTTTGGAATTATTTATGGAATAGATGTTATGCTAAAAAATGTTGGCGTATATTTACCTATAAATATTTATACTGTTTCAATTACTTCTTTCTTAGGAGTACCTGGTTTATTATCTCTTTTTGCTGTCTTCTATATTATAAATTAGGAGGTTATTATAGAAAGCAGTACCCTTGAACAATTAATTGAATATTATCATGAAAAAAAATTAGCCCATGCTTATTTAATTTCCACTAATAATATTCAAAAGTGTTATGAAGTTCTTTTAAAAGTTATAAAGAACATTTTTTGCGTTTCTGAATATGAAGAAAATTGTAATAAGTGTTCTTTATGTCATTTAATCGATATTCAAAATCTTCCTAGTTTAAAGGTGATTGAACCTGATGGCAATTTTATTAAAAAAGAGCAAATATTAGATTTAAAATACTTTTTTTCCAAAGAGTCGCAATATACTAAAGAAAATATTTACATTATCAAAAATGCTGAAAGAATGAATAAAGAGTCTGCTAATACAATGTTAAAATTTTTAGAAGAACCAGAAGGATCAGTAATTGGTTTTTTCCTTACCTCTAAGCTTGATAATGTTTTATTAACAATTCAAAGTAGATGCCAACACTTAGAAATAAACTTTGCCAATAATCCTTATGAAGAATTAGGCATAAGTGAAGAAGACTATAATAAATATTTATCAATAATAAAAGAATATTTGCAAAAAATTGAAGTAGAAAAAACTGATTTAATTTTGTATAATAAAGAATATTTAAGTGAATTATCGAAAGATGAAATAAAAATAATTCTTCAAATAATATTAAATATTTATAAAGATACTTTAAATAAAAAAATATTAAAAGATGAAGAAAATAGAGAATTAGATTATTTAAAGAGTAAAAGTGTGGAAAATTTAAAGCAAAAAGTTAATTTGTTAATTAACTTTTTGCAAGAAATAAATTATAATGTTAATGAAGGATTATTATTAGATAAATTTATAATAAAAATGGAGGAAATAAATAATGAAGTCTTATAGTGTTAAATTTAAAGACCAAGGTAAAAGTTATTATTTTAATGGTTCTCTTGATTATGAAATAGATGATTATGTTATTGTGGAAACCGAGAAAGGTTTACAATATGGTAAAATAAATGGAATAATTGCAACTGAAAATAATGAAAGTTATAAAAACATTGTTAGAAAAGCTACGGAAGAAGATACTGAAGAATATTATAAACTTTTAAAAAGTGCTGATGATGCTTTAGAAAAATGTAAAAGTTTAGTAGAAAATTTAGGTTTAAATATGCATGTTATAAGTGCTGAATTTACTTTTGATAGATCGCAGTTATTATTTAATTTTACATCTGATGAAAGAGTCGATTTTAGAGAACTAGCTAAAAAGCTAGCCGGAATATATCATACTAGAATTGAACTTCGACAAATTGGAGCTCGAGATAAAGCTAAAGAAATTGGGGGTATTGGAATATGTGGTGGTCGCATTTGCTGTGCAAGGTTTTTAAACCATATTGATGCTATTTCTATGAATATGGCTAAAAATCAGAATTTAGCCTTGAATCCTTCGAAGATTAATGGTTTGTGCGGTAGACTTCTTTGTTGTTTACAATATGAGGATGAAAACTACTTAGAATGTAGTAAAGGAATGCCTAGTGTTGGGGATGTCATTAATACTAAAAATGGTGAAGGTGAAGTTGTTAGTGTTGATATATTAAATAGAAAATGTAAGGTTTTAATTGGTAGCAATAAAGAAGAAGTAGAAATTGATAACAATGAATAAGATGGAACTCAACGATTTATTTGATTATCCTAATTTAAAAATATATCAATATAAAAAATATTTTAAATTTTCTTTAGATTCTATTCTTTTAGCGGAGTATGTTAAAATTACTAAAACCACAAAAAATATTTTAGATCTATGTAGTGGTAATGCAGTAGTTCCATTAATTCTTTCCACTAAAACTAAGGCTCATATTGATGGCTTTGAAATTCAAGAAGACATCTTTGAGTTAGCTAAAGAAAGTATTTTATATAATAAATTAGATGAACAAATAACCATTTATAATGAAGATATAAAAATGATAGATGAATTTAAAAAAAATGAAAAATATGATATAATTACTTGCAATCCTCCATTTTTTAAAGTTAATAATAAAGCTTTTATTAATGATTTTTCACCTTTAGCGTTAGCGAGGCATGAAATATCTATAACTTTAGAAGATGTATTTAAAATAGCGAAAAGTCATTTAAATAC
The DNA here is from genome assembly GCA_947624695.1 of uncultured Bacilli bacterium. Classification (GTDB taxonomy): domain Bacteria; phylum Bacillota_I; class Bacilli_A; order RF39; family UBA660; genus SIG200. The sequence continues at coordinate 6,372 of CANQLN010000001.1, read as the reverse complement.
TAAAGGAGAATTGTATTTAGTTCATCGTTTAGAAAGATTAGATGAGATAATAATTTTAGGAGATAAATACAAATTAAATGTTAAAAATATTGAACTTATTAAAACTAAAGAAGATAATAAACCTTCAATCGTTTTAGTAAGATGCGTTAAAGATGCGAGTAGAGGTATTAAAATAAATAATATAAAAAACATTAATGAATATACAAGTTATCAAAACATGTTTAAGGAGGAATAATGAAACTAGTTGTTGGATTAGGTAATCCGGGAAGAGAATATAAAAACACCAGACATAATATTGGCTTTATGGTTCTAGATAATTATTTAGGAAAAGTTGCTTGGAAAAATAAAATGGAAAGTAATTTCTATAGCACTACTATTGAAGGTGAAGATGTTATATTTTTAAAACCTTTAACTTATATGAATTTATCAGGAATGGCCGTAAGTAAGGTTGTTAAATTCTATAAAATAAATTTAGATGATATCTTAGTTATTCAAGATGACTTAGATTTAAAAGTCGGAGCTTATAAAATTAAAAAGAATAGTTCATCTGGAGGACATAATGGTATTAAGTCAATAATTAGTGAACTAGGTAGTGAAGATTTTTCAAGATTAAAAGTGGGTATTGGTAAAAGTAGTTTAATTCCTACTGATAAATATGTTTTATCAAGATTTTCGGAAGAAGAAAAAAATAGTATTGAAGAAAACTTTGAAAAATTTAATGAATTAATTAACGCTTTTATAATAGGTGGTATAGATAATATTCTTAAAGCAAATAATAATTAGGAGTAAATATGGATTTTAAAAGTTTCTTTAATTATGAAAATGGCAAAACGACATATGGGTTAACAAATGAGTTAATCGCTTTTTACTTGTTAGAATTATTTAAAGAAACTAAGAAAAATGTTATTTTAGTAGCGAGCAATTTATATGAAAGTAATAATATTTATAATGCTTTAAAAAACCATACTGATAATGTGGAATTATTTCCTATGGATGACTTTATTACTTCAAAAATTGTGGCTATTTCGCCAGAATTTACTTTAGGAAGATTAAATGTTTTAGAAAAATTACAAGCTCATAATCTAATTATTGTGACCAATTTAATGGGTTATTTAAAATATTTACCAAGTGTTAGAGAAGAAAGTATTTTAAAGATTAAAGTTGATGATAATATTGATCGAAATGAATTAATAAAAAAGTTGGACGAGTATGGTTATAATAGGGAATCTTTGGTTACTACAACCGGGGAATATTCTATTAGAGGTTTTATTATCGATATTTATTTAATAAATGAGCTTCATCCAATTAGAATCGAATTTTTTGGCGATACTATAGAATCAATTAGGTATTTTGATGAAAATACCCAAAGAACGATGGAAGAAATAAAAGAAATTTCCCTAAAACCTTTTAAGGAAGTAGAAACAAGTCAAAAAAGTTCTTTATATGATTATACCAATAATGGTATAGTAGTTTATTTAAATAAGTCACAAATAGATGCCGCTTATCAAAAATTAGGGGAAGAGATTACCGAATATCAAGAAAGTAATCACGAACATGAAAAGTATATGTTTGAATTATCTGACATTAATCCTTCTTATGAATTATATATTGATAATATTAATAATCCAACCGATATTGTTTCTCATGAAATTCCTAATTTTAAAGAAAATTTTGAACTTTTAAAAGATACAGTTTATAAATGGGAAAAAGAGAAAAAAGATGTTTATTTTTATTTATCAAAACCTAATGAAGTTAAAACGATAAAATCTTTAATTCCATCAGCTAAAATTATTAATAAAAAATTAAATAAAGGTTTTATTTATAATAACGTAGTATGTATTTCCGAATTTGATATAGGGATTGAAACTAAAGCCAATGCAAAATATAAAAATAATCTTCATATAGGAAAGAAAATTAAAAGTTACAATGATTTAGAGAAAGGTGATTATGTTGTTCATTTAAACCATGGTATCGGGATTTACAATGGCTTAGTAACCTTAACCAAAGATGGTTTAAAAAAAGATTATATTCAAGTTTTATATGAAGGCAATGATAAAATTTATATTCCCGTTGAAAAAATAAATTCTATTTATAAATATTCTAGTAAAGATGGTTTAAAGCCTAAAATTAATAAATTAAATTCGACTAGTTGGGCTAAAACTAAAACTTATATTAAAGCGAAAGCGAAAGATATTTCCAAAGAATTATTAGATTTATATAAAAAGAGAGCGGAAATAAAAGGAATTGCTTATCAAGATTATGAAGAAGAGGCTTTATTTGCTAGTAGTTTTCCTTATCAAGAAACAAGGGACCAAACTAAAGCGATTGCGGAGATTAGAAGTGATTTAAAAAGTGTTATTCCGATGGATCGTCTTTTATGTGGCGATGTTGGTTTTGGTAAAACCGAGGTTGCAATGCGGGCTATTTTTAAAACTGTTGTTAACAACATGCAAGTTATGTATTTATGTCCAACCACTATTTTGGCTAAGCAACAATATAATGTTATCAAAGAAAGATTTAAAGATATTCCGGTTAATATTCGTTTGTTTAATCGTTTTACTACTCCAAAAGAAGGAAGATATATTCTTGAAAATTTACAAAATGGGCGGGTTGATATTTTAGTGGGAACCCACCGAATTTTAAGTGATGACATAAAGCCTTCTAAATTAGGTCTTTTAATTGTTGATGAAGAGCAAAGATTTGGAGTTAAGCATAAAGAGAAAATTAAACAATTTAAAACCGATGTTAATGTTTTAACTCTTTCGGCTACACCGATTCCGAGAACTTTGAAAATGGCTTTATCAGGTTTAAGAGATTTATCTATTATTGATACCCCTCCGATTAATAGGTATCCGGTCCAAACTTATGTCATTGAAGAACAAGATTTGATTATTAAAGATGCTATTTATAAGGAGTTATCGAGAAAAGGTCAAGTATTTATTTTATATAATCGAATTGAAGACATCGATAGAATCGCGGAAAAAATATCTTTACTAGTTCCGGAAGCAAGAATTACTTATGCTCATGGTAAAATGAGTAAAGAAGAATTAGAAACGATAATGGAAGACTTTGTCGAGTTTAATTATGATATTTTAATTTGTACCACGATAATTGAAAATGGTATTGATATTCCTAATGCTAATACTTTAATTGTTTATGATGCCGATAATTTTGGTTTGTCCCAATTATATCAAATAAGAGGAAGAGTTGGTCGTAGTGATAAAGTTGCCTATGCTTATCTTTTATATAATAAACAAAAGATGCTTAACGAAGTAGCAGTTAAAAGATTACAAGCAATTAAAGAATTTACTGAATTAGGTAGTGGTTATAAAATAGCGATGCGGGATTTATCCATTAGAGGGGCCGGTGATATTTTTGGTAGTGATCAAGCCGGATTTGTCGATTCCGTAGGAATTTCTCTATATATGAAGTTAATTGAAGATGAACTTAAAAGGGCTAAAGGGGAATATGTCGAAGAAGAGGATGAAGATAATCAAAATCTTATTGAAGTATCGACCCATATTAAAGATGAATATGTTTCTGATGAAGATATAAAAATTGAAATTCATCAAAAGATTAATGAAATTGATTCTTTAGAAAAACTTCAAGAAGTTAAAGAAGAGTTAGAAGATCGTTTTGGTAAAATTGATCAAGATATGGAAATATATATGTATGAAGAATGGTTTACTAATTTGTGTAAGATGCTTAATATAACTAGAATAAATAAGACTGACCGTTTTGTAGAAATTACTTTACCGGAAGAATTATCTAATAGCATAAAAGGTGATAAATTATTATTTGAAACCATGAGTATCTCACCAAAATTTAATATTAAGTATTTACATAAAAATATTATTATTACATTATTTTATAAACAATTACCCGAGCATTATATCTATTACTTAGTAAAACTTTTGGTGGCAATTAAAGATAATTAAAGGAGTTCATATGGCAAAGGCGGAAAAAAATAAGAAATTAAAAACTAATCAAATAATGGTTGTTATTAATTCATTATGTGAGACTTTTGTGGGAGTAGTTATTTTATGGATGGCTCTAGGACCATATAATGCGGAAGGTATTTCACTACTAGAAAGTGCCCAAACCCATTTGTGGGAAATATTATTTTGTCTTATTCCTATTTTATTAATAATAATTTTTTTAATAAATTTAGGACTATATTTAATTAAATTAAAAAAATAATAACTTCTTAAGTATAATAAAGATATTTTTACTCACACTATAAAAAGGAGTGAGTAGTATATGACAAAAAGTGGAATTACTAGAAGAATTGATGAATTAGGTAGAATTGTAGTTCCCAAAGAAATTAGATATAATTTAGGTATTCGAGATGGCGAACCTTTAGAAATATATACCAATGATAATGCGATTATTATTAAAAAATATTCCCAAGTGGAAAATATTAAAGATATCGGTGATGAATTTTGCAATATTATTTATGATGTTTGTAATGTGGGAGTTTTAATAAGTGATCGGGAAAAAATAATTGCAACAAGTAGTAATTTAAAAGAACTAGCCAATATGTCTTTAGATGAAAAACATAAAAATTTAATTGATAATAGAGAGTCTTGGGTTAGTAATTCTTTAGAAGAGTTTTTAAATATTAAAGGTTATTTTACTATTATGCCTATTATTACTTCAACTGATTGTAGTGGTCTTGCCATAATTATAAATGATAAAAAACAAGAAGAAGATTTAAAATATGCTAAAATAATTCAAAAACTAATTGTTCAAAAAATAGATGTTGTTTAAATATTTTGATATAATTAGGTTATGGAAAAATTAGAAAATAAATATGATGAAAATATTAAAGAAGATTTACTAAATTTAAAGTTGGCTTTAAAAGCAAAAGCTAATATTGCTGACATTAATGAAATTGTGGTATCTTCTTTAGAAAAACCCGTTGTCGGAACAATAGCTTTAGCTACTTGCTATGGCATAGTTTTTTATGACCGTAAAAATAAACTAGCAATGGTAGGTCATGCTAGTCCTAGTAATTTAATTAATATTTTAAAAGAAATGATGCAATATTTTACTATTGATAGTGAAGCAACAATCGAATATGTTTTTGTTCCGGGGTATGTGAATGACGCTAATAAAGACTATCAAGGTTTAAGAATACTTGAAGATTATTTAATTAAAAATACACCATCAGGTATTAAATTAATTCCTTTTAATGGAATAGAACTTTTAACCCATGAAGATATTGGCTCTTATGATTTTGCCTTTGATGCTACCGATGGTAAACCCGTTACAAAATATCTTTTCTATAACGAAAAAGAGCAAGATATAAGTTTAGCTTAAAAGTCTTTTATGCGGTTTTCTTTCATCAGTTAGATAAAGAAGATAATCAATAGAAACATTATAGTAAATAGCTAATTTTGTTAATTTATAATCAGGAATAATATTACTTCCTGTTTCGTAAGCCGAATAACCACTTCGGCTCATTTTTAATAATTGAGCTACACTTTGTTGATTTAAGTCGCGATCTTCTCTTATTTCTTTTAATCTATTAACTGTATAACTTGTGGGAATTATCTTTGAATCAGGGTATTTTTCTACTTCAGTAGTTAATCCTAAAATATAATCAATGGAAGTATTGAAATATGCAGCTAACTTTATTAGTAAGAATACAGGTATACTTCTTATTTCATTTTCATATTGCGAATAGCCATTTTGACTAATTTTAAAGTCATTGGCTATTTCTTTTTGAGATATGTTTTTTTCTTTTCTTAATTTTTTTAAATTGTTCATAATCATCACATTAAAATTATATATTGACATAATTTGAGATATTGACTTCTGACGTTAATTGAGATAAAATTAATTTATAATATCTCAAATAATGTCACGGCATTATTTTTGTTTGATATTGGTATTCAGTATTTTAAACAAGGAGAAAAGCTAATGATAGAAAAATTAAAGAATAATAAAATTAAAGTAATAAGTAGTACTTTATTAATAATAACTATATTTATATTATTACTAACAACTTTAAAAGATAGTTATGCCTATTATAATAATTCTAATGAATTAAAAATATTAAGTACTAAAGTAGGAGACTTTGCTGGAGATGGGGAATTAGCAAAGAATGGAGCAATAGAAAAGAATACTGATATAAATGTAATCTTTTATGCTCAAACACCAACCACTAAAAATAGATATAAAGAAACCAAAATAATACCTGTAACCAATTATCAAATAAATAAAGAACTTTCTAATTGTTATTCCTTAGAAGGAAAGAGTAAATATTCTATATCTTTAGATGGAACAATAGATGTAGATATAACTGAATCCAAACCTAATCAAGTAGTATGTAGAATGTATTATGATTATGTAAATGAAAATAATTTA